>DASQIG010000340.1:0-12352 GCA_035631735.1 Burkholderiales bacterium
CCCAGGGCTGGCGGCCGATCCTGGTTCCCGAGTAGAGACCGATGCCGGCGAGCTTGAGCAGCTTCGCGCAGTCGAGGAGCAGCGACCCGACGAGGAAATGCACCATGTAGATCGAGTAAGAGCGCGCCCCGACCCAGAGCAGCGCCGGCGCCCGCAGCAGGCGGCTCACCGGGCCTGCCTCGGCGGCGAAGACGACGACGGCGAGGGCGAACACCGCCGGTGCTGCGAACGAAAGCTCGCTTCTCCCGGCACGCCAGACAAAGGCGACGACCAGCGCAAGCGCCGCCAACTCCAGCGCGGTCCCGGAGCGCAACCATGCGGCGCGGTATACGTGCCACACCAGCACGCCGCTCGCGAAGCCGCAAATGCAGCGGATGAGGCCCCACTCGATGTTTGTGTCGATGTTGTCGACAAGGAGCCAGAGCGCAGCCGCGGCTGCGAGAATCGCCGGCAGGAGGAGCAGCACGATGCGGCGCTTTGCGGCGACGACTGCGAGCGCGAAGATGAGATAGGTGTAGAACTCGGCGCTGATGGTCCAGCTCGGCTGGTTCCAGCTCGCAAAGTTGAACAGATGCATGCCTTGCACGAGAAGCAGGTTGGCGACGATGGTGTCGGCCGAATAGCGAGGCGGCTGGAAGGCTGAAACGGTGGCGTGGCCACTCGCCACGTGCGCGAGATGCACGACGATCCAGGCGCCGAGCAGGGCAAGGTGCAGCGGATAGAGCCTGCCGAAGCGTAGCAGCGCAAAGCGCCACAGGCTCCATCCCTCGGCGAGGCGCTGCTCGTAGTTGGCGGCGATGACGAAGCCGCTCAGGACGAAAAAGAAGTCGACGAAGAGGTAACTGTTCCGAAACACCGGCAGGTCCGTGTTCACGAACATCTGCATGTGGTACAGCGCCACCAGGCACGCCGCGATGCCGCGCCAGCTTTCGAGCGCGTCAAACCGTTTCATGCTGGCATTCGCGCACGGCTTCGAGCCATGCGCTCAGCACTTCGGGCTCCCTTTTTTCAACGATATGGTGCCGCTCGAGGGCGACATAGGCCTCGTAGAGGTTGTCGGCGAGCGAGCGCGAGCCGCGCAGGGCGCCCGCCACGATTTGCGGCACCTGCTCGGCGTACTGGTACATCGGGATCTCGGAAACGAAGTCCTTGAAGTAGTCATGCGGATTGCGCTTCTGCACCACAGTGGCCTGCGTGAAGCCGAGGCGATAGCCGTGAAGCCACAGGATCGGCTGCGCCACGAGGCCGCGCAGGATGTCGGTGAAGCGGAAGGTCACGTGGGTTGGCAGATAGAGCAGCGTAAAGAGCTCGCGCCGGAAAAGCGTGTTCTGGCTGTTGAATGGCGCGAGCGTGCCTTCGCCGAGCACGACTGGCGCTCTTTCTTCGAACCAGCACGGCGTGTTGTCGGTGAGCCGGTAGATCGCGTCGAGGTCGGGCTCTTCGTCGGCGAGGGCCTGCCAGATGCCGATGCGGCTCTCCTGCGGCTGTGTCGCTAACGCCGGCTCCGTGGAGATGCAGCGCAGCGGCAGCCCCCGCGGCCAGACCTTTTGCGGCGTGAAGTAGCGGTAGATGTTGACGAAGCCCAGCTCCCCGGGCAGTGCTGCGAAGGTGCCGGCGAGCGGCGGAAAGCCGAAGCCGGGCTTCGGGATGTTGTCGTCGTCGGTGTCGACGATGAGCTCGGCGCCCTCGCGCATGGCGTAGAGGTAGCCGAACATCTTGCGGCAGTAATGATCGAGCGGCATGCGCCGGTCGAGCTCGGGCGCGAGCGCCTGCTGCTCCGCGAGCGCGAGGAAGCGCGCCTCTTCGCAGCGCCACGAGCGCGGCGTCTTGCGGTCGCCAACGACGATCAGGCGATGCTCGCGCAGGCCGGCAAAGCGCCTTACCGCCTCGCTCGGCTCGAAAATGGTCGTGATGACGATCGCGCTTTTCACAGGTTCTCGAAGCTCCATGTCGAAAGTTTCACCGGGTGTATGTACAGGCAGTCGGGCGGAAAGCCGCGGATCAGCTCGCCGAACTGCTTGCCGTAGCGGTCCAGCTCCTCGGATTGTTCCGCAGCGCTCCACAGCGCCTTGCCGCGCAGCGCGAGGTCCTTCTCCATGACGATGCTTTCGGCGGCGAACGCGAGCGCGGTCGGGATGGCGAGCTCGACGAACAGGTCGGTCGCCGCGAACACGCCGCAGTAGTGGCAGAACTGCCTGATGCAAGCCGCCGACACGATCGCGAGATCGGCGTACGAGCGCGCCAGCGGGTAGCGGGTCCGGCGCAGGCTGCCCCTGCGGGCGAGCCGGTCGACCAGGTAGCGGCCGAGCACTCGCACCCTCGCCCGTCCGTAGACCTGAACGAAGCTGAACTCGCCGTTCACCACGCCGTGGCGCGCGAGGAGCCGCGCCGCCTGTGGCGCAGACGGCAGCTCGTCGCGCACCTCGACGCCGTACTTGCTGAACGGATCGAAGAGTACCGCGTTGCGATAGTTCGGCCAGTACGTTGCGCTCGCCGGCAGCGACTCGAGCAGCGGCAGGAACGAAGCGCCGGCGTCCAGCTTGAAGATCGCCCGATAGCTCGCGGCCGAGATCGCCGGGTTCAGCACCATGTCGTCGGCGGCGAAGATGTAGTGCGCGAACTCCGGGCGCACGAACGAGCGCGCGCCCTGCGCAATGTAGCCCTGGAAGAACATCGAGTTCTCGTACACCGGGATCACGTTCGGCTGCGCCCCGCTGTAGAACGGCACGAGATGAAAAAGATCGGGGAAGCGGTCGCGATAGATCGCTTCGACCTTCGGGATGTTGCGGTCGTACTTGTGGTTGTACAGGACCACCAATGCTGCGCGGGAAGCACTCATGTCAGTCTCTTGCGCGCATAGATGCGAAGCATGTCCCGCAGGTTCAGATACAGCGTGCCGCGCCGGCGCAAGTCCAGGGCGCCGATCAGCCGCTCGATCGCCTGTTGAACGGCCTTGCTCTTGGACATCACGCCGACGTTCCAGAGCAGCTGGCCGACCGAGGTGGTGCGGCCGACGCGCCGCTCCAGGACAACCTCGAATCCGTGCCGTTCGACGAGCGCCCGCAGCGTGGCAGCCGTATAAAAGACGATGTGGCCGTCGCAGCTCAGGTTGCGTTCGCGTCGGCCAAGCAATCGATACGTCAGCGTGTCGTAGACCGGGGTCTCGACGACGAAGATGCCGCCGGGGCGGAGCACCCGGGCGATTTCCGCCACCGTGCCGGCGGGGTCGTCGAGGTGCTCGATGACATGGAGCATCACCACCGCGTCGAATGCAGCGGCCTGGTACCCGCAGTTCTCCAGCGTGCTCGCACTGACGTCCAGGCCATAGTGCGAAGAGGCAAACCCGGCGGCCTTGGCGTCGGGCTCGACGCCGCTCACCTGCCAGCCCTGCCTTCTGAAGCGCTCGAGCAGGACACCGGCGTGACACCCGATCTCGAGCAGCGTCCTGCCTTGCGGCAATAGCTCGCGCAGCTCGAGCCCGATCGGCTCGTAGTCGGCCAGCTTGTAGAACGAACGGATGACGCTCGGCGTTTGCAGCGACATCGGTTCGCCCGTCTGGCCGAACGCGACGTAGTGGGCAACGCTGTCCATGCCTCGCGGATAGGCATACATCAAACCGCAGCTCGTGCATCGCACGATCTGATGCTGTTGCGCGACGCCCTGCCGGTACACGACCTCGCGCTGCGATGTGCCGCAGTTGTTGCAGCTCATGACGCTCGCAATGGATTGAGCCGCAGCAAGCAATCCCTGTCGAACAGCAGAGGCGCCTGCGGCAGCAGACGTTTCGAGAGCTCGCTCGACAGCTCAAGGTGTCGCAGCTCGAGCCCGAGCGCCGCGTGATAGGCGGCCACTCGCTTGCGCTCGGCGGGCAGCCGGAACGGTTGCTGCACCTTCACGCTGAGGCCGAAGTCCTCGACGGTATCGACGATCTTGAAGTCGTAGGCAACCACGCTGCGCGGATCCAGCCGCGCGGCCAGGGCGCGAAGAAACGCTTCGAACGGCCGCTGGCTCACATAGGGGCTCACTCCCTCCATCATCACCAGCACCGGTCGCCGGCCCTCCAGCCGCCGCATGAGGTCGTTCCAGTCGCCGTCATGCAGGTCGAGGGCAACATATTGAATGTGGTCCGTGGGCCAATGGCGCCGGGCGATCTTTTGCTTGGCTTCGATCGCCTGCGGCTGGTCGCACTCCAGGACGCTGACGCCCTTCTGTCTCAGGAGATGCTGGAACCGGTAGGCGCGCGTGTCGCTGCCGCAGCCGATGTTCACGACGCAGCCGACCGAGTCGCGGACCGCGTCGAGGAACACCTCGTCGTAGTACTTGGTTCTCGCAAGCAGATAGTGATAGAACGGTTTTGCGCGCAGCCAGGATTTGAAAAACCTTCCCCGCACCAGGCACGCCAGGCGCCGTTGCATCGAGAGGAACGCGCCGACCAGGACATCCGGATTGCGATACTCCGTCGCTTCGCAAAGCGACTGGATGTAGCGCAGCTCGCCCACGTTCAGCATGCCGGTGAGATTGGGCAGATTCATCGGATCGAATCGACGGTCACGCCAACCTCGCGATACAGCATCTCGAGAGAGCGCATGACCGATTCGGTGGAATAGCGCTGGCGAACGCGGCTGTGGGCGGCCTCTCGCAGCCGGATACGGAGCGCATCGTCGGTGAGGAGCGCGATGATGGCGCGCGACAGCGCCTCGGGCCGGTGCGGCTCGACGAGCAGGCCGTGCAGGCGATCGTCGATCAGGTCCGGGATGCCGCCGACGCGCGTCGCGACGACCGGCACCCCGGCCGCCATCGCCTCGAGCACGCCGAGCGGCTGGCCTTCGTAGTGCGAGGGCAGCACGAAGACATCGGCGTCGCGCAGCAGCTCGGCTTTCGGGCGCCCCTCTACCCAGCCCGGAAAGCTCAGCGCGTGCGGCACGCCGAGCGCGCGGGCGAGGCCGGTGAGCGACTCGGCGGTCTGGTCGCCCGGGACGCCGGCGCCAGCGAACACGAAGCGCGCGTGCGGCACCGCGCGCAGCACACTCGGCATCGCGTGCACGAGCTCAAGGACGCCTTTCTGGCGCTGCAGCCACGAGAGAAAGAGCACCGTGCGCGCCGGATGCCTGAGCGGCGCGAGCGCCGGCGGCACCGGCACCGCGTTGCCGATGGTTACCGTGCGCGCCGCAGGCTCGATGCGACTGAGCTCCTCCTGCCAGTGCGCACTCAGCACCACCACGCGCGCCGCCTTGCGCAACACCCAGCGCAAATATGCCTTGGCCGGACGGTTGCAGGCGCCGTAGAACAGCCGAAGGTTGCCGGCGTGGACGTGCACTACGTATGGAACGCCGAAGGCGAACGCCAGCGTGCAGAGCGCCGCTTTGCGCCAGAAGCTGCCGTGAGCCGAGCAATGGACGTGAACCAACGCCACCTTGCCTTGCACGAGCCGCAGGAAGGTGGAGCCGGCGGCAAGGAGCCAGGGTAGCAAGCGTCCTGCGTAACCGGGCCCGGCGTACGTCGAGATGTAGCGCGCCGGCCAGCGTGCGAAGATGCCCGCAGCGTTATAGAGCCGCACGACCTCGGTCATGCCGCCGGGCCAGCTCAAGCTCGGGCCGAACATCAGGATGAGCCGCTCAGGCGCCATGCAGCAACTCCGCGTACTTGGCAGCGAGCGCTTTTGCGAGCACCCGGTAGTCGCGCGCGGCTCGTACGTAAGCCTGGCCGGAAGCCGCCATGGCCCGCCGCAGCGGTGCATCGCTGAGGAGCCGGGCCGCGGCCTGGGCGAAGTCGGCCGCGGTGAGCGGCACGCACAGTCCGCCGCCGCCCTCGCGCACCACGCGCTCCTGGTCCGGGTTGTCGTTGGCGACGACGGGAACACCGAGCGCGAGATACTCGACCACCTTGGTCGGCGAGCCCGAGTCGAGCAGGCTGTTTCGCGGATAGGGAGCGAGACCCACTTCGGCCGCGCGCACGTAGCCCCACGCCGCATGGTTCGGCAGCCAGCCGGTGAAAAGCACCGCGTCGGCGACGCCCGCCTCGCACGCGCGGCTGCGCAGCCACTTTTCCTGCAGCTCGTCCTCGGCCTCGCCCACGAGCACGAGCAGCGCATCGGGAAATTGCGGCCGCAGGAGCCGCAGCATGTCGAACAGGATGTCGACGCGCCGCCCGCGCGCGAGAGTCCCGAGGTAGACGAGCACCCGCTTGCCCGCGAGGCGCGGATCCGCCGCCGGCGCAATGCGCTCGGGCGCCGAGAGCTCCAGATCGACACCCATCACCACCGGTGTGAGCTTGTCGCGCGCAACTCCCTTCGCAATCAGATCCTCGCGCATGCGCTCGGACTGCACGAACACGTGATCGGCGAGGGGCAGTACCACACGGTAGAGGAGGAATTGGTACACCCAGCCCCGCCAGACAAGCGGGAAGAGGTACCTCAGGAGACCGCCGGACAGCCCGCGCAAGCGCGCGAGCTGGATCTGGCCCTCCGGGTGGGGAAAGGACATCCAGTAGAAGAACCGCAGCTTCTTCAGCCGCGCTGCGGCGAGGCCAAGCAGCGCGACGAGCGGCATGTCGCGCACCTGGATGGCCTGATACTTCGTACCGTCTGCGGCAACCAGGTTCCGCGCATAGTGCACCAGATTTGCCACATAGCGCCGCGGCCTGCCGCCGCCGCTTGCCACGAGCAGGGCCTCGCCTCCGCCCCAGCACACTTCGCTCGCGACGTCGGCCGCACGCTCGGCGACGACATCGCTCGTAACTCCGTGGCGCGGCAGGAACTTGCCGAAGAGCGCGGCCACGTCCGGCCGGAAGGTGGGGCAGGGCTCGACGGTGGCAAACAGCAGGCGCATGGTGTCACTCACGGGCGCGGCATGGCGTGAGCTGCAGCAGGCAGTCCAGGTCGTACAACAGCGCCGCTTCGGGCAGCAGACGCCTGCAGAGCTCGCTGCTCGGCTCCAGGCGCTGCAGCTCGAATCCCAGTGCAGCGTGATAGTCGGCCACTTGCTTGCGCTCGGCCGGCAGCCGGAACGGCTGCGCGACCTTCGGCGCGCCGCCGAATTCATTCGGCGTGTCGATGATCCCGTCGTAGGCGAGCAGGCTGCGCGGATGAAGCCTCTCGGCAAGGAAACGCAGAAACGTCTCGAATGAACCGGTGCTGATGTAGGGGCTCACGCCCTCCATCATGACGAGGGTTGGCCACTGGCTCGTTGCTTCGAGCTGCTGCGCCAGATCGCTGCGGCCGGGCTCGCAAAGGTCCAGTGGGACGTATCGGACGTGGTCGGTGGGCCAGCGCCGTTGCGCAATCTTCTGCTTGACCCGGATCGCTTCCGGCTGATCGCATTCCAGGACCGCGACGCCCTTCTGTCTTAAGAGATGCTCGAAGCGGTAGGCGCGAGTATCGGTGCCGCATCCGATATTGACGATGCACCTGACGGAGTCATAGACCGCGCCGAGGAACACCTCGTCGTAATACTTCGTTCTCGCGAGCAGGTAATGGTAGAAGGGTTGCGCTCGCAGTTGCGTCCTGCGGAGCTTGCCGCGCACTACGCAGGCGAGACGGCGCTGAAGCGACAAGAACGCGCCCACCAAGGCATCCGGGTTGCGGTATTCCGCCGCTTCGCAGAGCGATTGGATATAGCGCCACTCGCCGACGCTCACCATGAAACTGAGGTTGGGTAGGCTCATCGGATTTGTCCTACGCCGAAGGTATGAAGTACTGGCGCAGGGCAGACGGCGTGTGGGCAGCGAGCATTAGTCGAAGCCAAAACCGCGGGACGCGCAGGCACGATAGGTCGTAGAGCAGCCTGATGGCGCGGCGACGCTGACCCCGCACGAGCAACCTGCGCGCCACCATCAATCGGTCTACGACCAGGAGCCGCGAAACGCCTCGTCTGTGCTGCTCCGGTATCGCGTTGCGGCGGTAGCGCGCCGCCAGGCGCTCGATGCTGGGCACGGTCTCCGCGGGGTGCGAGCTCATGAGACTGCCCGGTACGCCTTGCCGGTACGCGGCCAGGGGTTGCGCCAGATATGCGGTGGGCCAGCGCTCGGCGATGCGGAACCACACATCCTGATCCTGCCCGTTGCGCTCCTCCGGGAAGCGGATGTCGTAGTCGCGCAGGATGCGCAGCGGTATCACCACGGAATTGGTGCACAAGAAGCTGCCGTGCGACCAGATGTCGAAGAAGCGCTCGATCCGCTGGGCGGCACCGGCTCGGATTCGCCATAGGCGCGGCACCTGCCGGAAGCGGTTCTCGCGAAGGAAAAAGAAATGCGTTGCATAGATCCCGCAGTCTGGAAAGCGGGCGATCAGGTCGACGATGGCGGGCAGGTACCCGGGTGTCCAGTAGTCGTCCGCATCGAGAAAGGCAATAAAGTCGCCGCTCGCCTCGCTGACGCCCCGGTTGCGCGCCGCGCCCGCCCCGCCATGGGGCGCTCTGATCAGGCGCACGCGCGAATCGGGCATCTCGGACACCAACCGCGGCCCGTCGTCGGTAGAGCCGTCGTCCACTACGATTATTTCGTGCGCCGGGTACCCCGATTGCAGCACCGAGTTCACCGCCTCTACCACATACGCCTGCTTGTTGTAGAGCGGGATGACTACTGAGATCCTTGGTTGCTCGGAGTTCATGATCTCCTCTGCGCCGAAAGGGTCGATGTTGCAGGAGGCGCTGCGCGGGCCGCGCGATAGCCATAAACAAGCGTGATGTGAAAGAGCAAAAGCTGCGTCATGAAGGCACCACTCAGGAAGGTCCCGATTCCGAGCGGCGTCTCGGTGAGGCAGCGCAGCGCGATCAGCACGAGCAGCGCGACCGACAGCCCGCGGGAGGCGCGAGCGGCGCGCAGCGCATAGGCCGCTAGCGCACCCAGGTAGACGACCAGCCCGATCAGTCCCATCGCGCCCGCCACGCTCAGCGCCTGCAGGAACTGGTTGTGCGCCGACACCGCGTGGTCAAGCCCGATCTGCATGCGGTACGCGTCGTTCCACATCGTGACGCCGTAGCCGAAAAGCGGGTTTCGCATCCACTCCTGGATCGCGACCGACCAGATGATGTCGCGCCCGGTCAGGCCGGTCGCGTCCTGCGCCTGCTCGCTTTGGGCGAGCGCCGCGAGCGGGTCTTCCAGCGCCGGCGCGAACAGCAATACGAGCCCCGCGAGAGCGCCGAGGCCGACGAGCGAGAAGGCGGTGGCTCTCCATGCGCGCCGCCGCAGCACGAGGAGCGCCGGGATGGCGATTGCGGCCGCCGACCACGTGGTTTTCGATTGAGCGAGCAGCAGGACGCCGATGCCGAGCGCCATCCCCAGCCACTGCAGCCAGCGGCGCTCGAAGGGCTGGTGAATGGCGAGGAACAGATACACCAGCGCGAGCGGTGCCATGCTGTTGGCGTGCGTTTCCAGCCCCCAGAAGCGGATGGTGACGCCGGGAAGCCAGCCGCGGTAGTTGCTCTCGATGGCCACATCGGGTGCGACGAGCGCAACGAGGCAGCTTGCGGCGAGCAAGGAGAACAGCGCCACCTTGGCGTAACCGATCGAGATCTCGGGATCCTGGGTGCGGCTCGCATATACCGCCGCGAAGAGGAACGGCACGTAGTACTGGTCGTGGTTGAACTGCGGGTACGTGCCGAAAGTGCTTGCCAGGACCGTGTTGGTGATGAAGTAGAACAAGAGGGCAGCGAGCAGAGCGCCGCCGCCCGCACCGCGGTTCTCGCGCGAGAATGCCGCAGCCACCATGCGCGCGAGACAGATCGTGAGCACCGTGACGATGATCAGCCGCGTGAACCATTTGGCCGCCGCGGTGGGCGCGGCGAGCGTGCCCACCGCGAAGATATCCCGGCCCTGGAGCAGCGGCCCGGCGCAGACGTTGATGAGGATGAGCGCGTAGAGTGCCGGCACCATGAGGTAGCGCAGCCGACCCTCGAGCTCCATTGCCGTGCCGAACGCGAGCACCGCCGCCGCCGAGAAGGCAAGGGCCCCGCTGATATAGAGCGCCTCGGTCATGCGCGTCCAGGCACCAGGGTGCGCAGCTTTGCGAAAAGCGCCTGCACCTCGGCCGGAAACCACGGCCGCAGGAGCGCGAGCGCGGCGAGTTGCACCGCAAGCCCCGCCGTGATGTCGAGCGCAAGCGCGAGCTGCGGGTTGTCGAAGAGCGGGTCGACGAACATGATCGCCACGGCGACGAGCACGCTGACGGCGATTCCCGCCTGCAGGGCCTTGCCGACGTCGCGCACGCGCAGTTGCAGCGCCTTGCAGGCCGCAGCGGTGATCACCACGAAACGCAGCGCGAAGATGCCGCACATCACCCAGGCTACCGCGGCTAGCGAGTATTGCGCCGCGGCCCAGGCCGCGGCGGCGAGTACGAACACGATCGGCAGCTGGAACGTCAGTTCCTGCGTCGTACGTCCCGAGTTCCAGAGCATCGGCGTGCCCATGGTGGTGGCGATGTAGAACGGCATCGCGAGCGCGAAGGCGCAGAGGAGCGGCGCGCTTTCCACCCACGCCTCGCCGTAGACCGCAAGCACCAGGGTATGCGCGGCAGCCGCCATGCCGATGAAGGGCGGCGCGGCGAGCAGCGTGGTAGCGGCGAGCATGGTGAGAAAAACCGAGCGCAGGCGCGCAGCGTTGCCCTGCACGCGCGCGCCCGCGGAGAACAGCGGCCCCTGCAGGCCGGTGACCGTGCCCGCGAGCTGCGTCATCAGGTTGTAAGGCAGCGAGTAGAGTCCGACCGCGGCGCTCGGGAAGAGCCTCCCTACCACGACGCGCGGGAGCTGCATGAGCGCCCAGTTGTTGATCTGGGTCGCGGAGACCGTGGCGGCGTAGCGCAGGAACCATCCGGCCTCCGGATGGCGGACGAGAAGCCCGAGCGTCTGGCGCTTGCGCGCGTACTGGATCGCCGCCACCGCAAGGGTCTGGATGAGGAAAGCCATCACCAGCGCGTCGACGCCGTAACCGGCGAGGGCGAGCGGAACGCCGACCAGGCCGTAGCCGAGCGCGTAGGCTGCGAGAGCCGCGAGCTGCACCGACTTGAAATCGAGCTCGCGGTTGAGCAGTCCTCCGCTGACGGCGCTCAGCGCCTGCACCAGGCACAGCACCGCGAGCGTCTGGATCAGCGGAGCGACGCGCGGCTCGTGGAAGAAAACGGCGGCGGGCCCGGCGAGCGCGAACACCGCAGCGGCCACGGTCGCGCCCACGACGAGCTGCCAGAAGTTGGCGAAACGCACGTCCGCGTCGGTGAGGGTGCGCTTCTGCACGAGCCCGGTCGCGAGGCCGTAGCTGAAAAAGCCGCCGAGCGAGATGACCGCCGCCGCCATTGCGAACAAGCCGTACTGCTCGGGGCCAAGCAGCCGGGCGAGCACCACCTGGATGCCGAATTGCAGGGCAATCTGCAGCGCCGATCCCGAGGCGCCCCACAGCGCGGCATGGATGCTGCGGAGCGCGAGTCCCGGCGGCTGCGCCATGGGTTACCTCGGCAAGAGCAGCGGCGCGCTCCTGCGCCGCGGCACCTCGCCGAGCACCGGGATCTGCAGCATCTCGACAACGTCGTGCGCAGAGCGCACGCGCCGGTCGACGAGCTCGAGCGCGAGCGCGGCGCCGAGCGCCCCGAAGGTGCCGAGGACGATGCCGGCCACGAGGTTGAGCAGCAGGTTGGGGAACGACGGCTCCGTGGGCGCGCGCGCCGGTGCGAGGATCGAGACGTTGGTCTGCATGACCTGGCTCTCCAGGCGGCTCTGGATCAGGCGCTGGGTGACGCCTTCGTAGGCTTTCTGCGCGATGTCGAGGTCGCGCTGCAGCGCGGCAAGCTCCTCGCGTGCCTGGCGGATGCCAAGCACCTTCTCCTTCTGCGCGGCAATCGCGGCGGCGAGCTCGGCCTCCTTCTCCTTGCTCGCCGCGGCCGCGGTGCCGAAGCCGCTCGTGATGAGGCGCGTCTCGGCTTGCAGCCGGCTCTTGAGCGAGGCGAGCTCGGCTTCCATGCGGCGGTACTGCGGATGGTTCTTGCCAAGGTTGCCGGCAAGCTCCTGCAGCCGCGCTTCCTGGCGCGCGACGTCGCCTTTGAGCGTGGTGATGAGCGGGTTCTGCACCACCTCGGCCAGGCTCGCGGCGGCGCCGCCGGTGAGCCGCTTGCTCTTCGCCTCGGCGGCCTGCCCCTGCGCCACCGTGAGCTGCGCGCTGAGGTCGTTCAGCCGCGTGAGCTCGCTGTCGAGCCGCTCCTCGCTCGCCACGATGCCGTACTTCTGCTGGTGCGCCGCGAGGCGCGCCTGCGCCTTGTCGAGGTTGTCGCGCAGGGCTTGGTCCTGCTCGCCGAACCAGCGCGCGTACTGCCGCGCGGGCTCGACGCGCAGCTCGATGCTCGCGTCGATGTAGGCCTGCGCGAAGGCGTTCG
>DASQIG010000341.1:0-2983 GCA_035631735.1 Burkholderiales bacterium
CGAAGGCGTGAGCGTCGTCAACGTCAGCAGCACGCGCACCGTGCGCCGGCCCGAGGGCCCGGTGCCGGGGCTTTCCCCGGAGGACCCGCTCTACGAGATGTTCCGGCGCTTGCTGCCGCCCGTGCCGCGCGAATACCAGGCGCAAAGCCTGGGATCCGGATTCATCATCAGCGAGGATGGCTACCTCCTCACCAATGCGCACGTCGTCGCCGAGATGGAGGAAGTGACGGTCAAGCTTCTCGACAGGCGCGAGTTCAAAGCGAAGGTGGTGGGGATGGACGAGCGCACCGACGTCGCGCTGCTCAAGATCGGCGTAAAGGGGCTACGCAAGGTGACCATCGGCGATGCGGCGAAGCTCGAGGTCGGCGAATGGGTGGCAGCGATCGGCTCGCCGTTCGGCTTCGAGAATAGCGTGACCGCAGGAATCGTCAGCGCCAAGGGGCGCTTCGTTCCGGACGAGACCTTCGTGCCGTTCATCCAGAGCGACGTGGCGGTGAACCCGGGCAACTCCGGCGGGCCGCTGTTCAATCTGCGCGGCGAGGTGGTGGGCATCAACTCGATGATCTACAGCGGCAGCGGCGGGTATATGGGCCTCTCCTTCGCGGTGCCGATCGATGTCGCCGTGAGCGTGGCGAACGAGCTGCGGTCCCACGGCAGAGTCATCCGCGGCCGGCTCGGCGTGCGCATTCAGGAGCTCAACCCGGACCTCGCTCGCGCGTTCGGCGTAAAGGCCACGACCGGCGCACTCATCCTCATGGTCGAGCCCGGCAGTCCGGCGGACAAGGCCGGACTCGCGCCTGGCGACATCGTGCTGAAGATCGACGGCAAGGCGCTCGACAACTGGACCGACCTGCCGCAGCGCATCGGCGCGACGCCGCCGGGCAGGACCGTGCGGCTCGAGATATGGCGGCGCGGCAGGACGAAGGAGCTGAGCGCAACTATCGCCGAGCCAGTCGCCGAACCGCGCCTGCCGCCCGAGGCGGAGCCCAAGCGCGCCAACCGCCTCGGGCTAGTTCTAGGCGAGCTCACGGCCGCCCAGAGCGCGGAGCTCAAGGTCCAAGGCGGCCTGCTAATTCTTGGCGCGCGCGGCACGGCGCTCAAGGCCGGACTTCGGGAGGGCGATGTGATCCTCGCAATGAATGACAGCGCGCTCGGGCGCGTGGGCGAGCTGAACCGTCTGCTCGCCGAGGCGGAGCCGGGTGCCACCGTGGCGCTTCTCGTCCTTCGCGACGATGTGCTCGCCTATGTGCCGGTTCGCCTGCCCGGCTAGCGTTCAGCTCACTTCGATCGTGTACCGGACGCGCCGACCGTCGGCAAGCGTATGCACGATGCGCGCGGTGTTGCCCTTGTATGCGAGATGGCGCCGTTTGATCGCCACCATCCTTTGCTCCCGCGGTTTCCTGCTCTTCTCGAAGTCCTGCGACAGGTAATGCGTGCGGGCGCCGATATCGTGAGTCGCGCGTCGAACAATCGATTTCGTCTTGATCAGCGGAACCATGGTCGTCTCCGGGCTTGCATGGCTTGAATTGGACGCCAACGGCGGCGGCACGTGTTGAGTGGCATCAATCCTCATGCGCTTCTGTCACGCGACCAGATGAGCACTCCGTCGTGCCAGACCTGGCGCACGCGGTGATACGGCACGCTGTGCACCGAGCCGTCGTTCTCTACCGCCTGGAACGCGAAGCGATCCTCGGCCGAGGTGCTGATGCGCTCAAAGGGCAGGCGCACGAGCCCCTTTCGCTCCCGATCGTAATACGCGAGCTCGAAGCGCCCGCGCCCGAAATCCGGATCCCAGCGGATGCGCGCGAGCAGCTCGTGCAGCGGCGTCACGCGGGCTCGGGCAGCGGCAACGGCTCTCTGAAAATCACGAAGTCGTGCTCGCCCGCACGGTCCACGAGTTCCAGGCTGTGCAAGCACTCGTCTTCGATGCGCACGAGCACCTGCGCCGGGTGGCGAATCTGGCGTTCGGTGCCCTGCGCCGCGAGCTGCAGCGCGCCGCGTTCCGCATCGTAGGCGAGCTCGGCGAGACGCACCCAGTCTTGCGCGAGCTTTGCGTCCAGCCCGAGTCCTGCGGTCTCGACCTCCACCGTGCCCTCGCGCAGCAAAGGTGCAAGGGCGTCAAAGAACTGCTGCCATTGCCGCTTCGGGAGCTGCCTGAGCGTCATCTGTCGACCCTTCCTTGCCGGCGCCTAGCAATTTGAGCAGCCGGAGCGCGTTGCGCGGCGCTTCGCCGTACGCATCATTGTCGAAGTACACATGCACGTCGAGGCCTGCCCGCATCCAGCGGCGCAGCTTCGCTGCCCAGGTGCGCAGCGCGCGCTCCGAGTAAGCGGAAGCATACGTAAGCTCGTGCCCGTGCAGGCGTACGTAGATCAGGTCGGTCGTAACGGCGTCCCACAGCGGCCAATCCGCTGCGTCCGACTGGCATACGGCAATGCGGTGCGCCCGCAGGCGCGCGGCCACCTCGGCGTCGAACCAGGACCGGTGGCGAAACTCGACCGCATGGCGCGCGCCGCGCCAAGCGCGCAGCGCGGCAGCGAAGCCGGCCAGGCGCTCCAGGTTGCGATGAAAATTGTGCGGCAGCTGCCAGAGCACGACCGCCAGCTTGTCGCCCAGGCCGGCGGCGCGGTCGCGCTCCAGGCGGATTGGCGCCGACGGGTCGCTGAGCTTCTTGTTGTGCGTGAGATAGCGGTGCGCCTTCAGCGCGAAGCGGAATTCGGGCGGCGTATCCGAACGCCACCGTCGGAAGGTGGCCACGCTTTGCAGGCGGTAGTGCGTGGCATTGATCTCGATCGCCGTGAAGCGCCGCGCGCAGAAGGCGAGCCACTTTTTCTGCGGCGCGCCGCCGTAGAAGTCGCCGCGCCACGCGTCGTAGATCCAGCCGCTCGTGCCGACGAACGCGCGGCCGCGCACGGTGTCAGTCTCGCTGCTCGTCGGGTGCGGGGCGTTCGAGCAACCAGCGCTCGGGCTCCAGCGCGTCCTC
>DASQIG010000342.1:0-5973 GCA_035631735.1 Burkholderiales bacterium
CGGCGCCTCTATATGGCGGGCGACGGCTACATCGGCGTGGTCGAGCAACAGGATGCCGATCATTACGCGGAGATCGCGCGGGTGCCCTCGGCAATCGGCGCGAAGACCGCGATCCTGGTTCCCGAGCTGAAGCGCTTCTACGTCGCGGTATCGCCCGGCGAAGGCCGCACCGGCGGCGCGCTCCTGCGCTACGACGTTCAACCATGGACAGGACAAAACCGATGAAGCGAAGCCAGTTCCTCGCCGCCGCCGCCGCGATCGCCGCGGCGTGGTGCACGCTGCCGGCCGCCGCGCAGTTCCATCGCCTCGAGGCCGAAGTGAGGCTCAAGACCGCCGCGCCCGACTGGGACTACCTCAGCTTCCACCCGGCCCGCGGCCACCTCTTCATCGGCGCGCGACACAACGGCGTCATCGTCTATGACGTGAACGCGAAGAAGGTGGTGCGCAAGATCCACGATTCCGAAGGGGCGAATGCGACGACGCTCGTCACGGAGTTCGACCGCGGCTACACCGCGAACGAGGACGGCACCTCGACCGTCTTCCGGCTCTCGACACTCGAGACGATCGGCAAGATCAAGCTCGGCGAGGACGCCGATGCCGGCTTCTACGACCCGGTGACCAAGCAGATCGCATTCATGCGCGGCGATAGCCGCGAGATCACCTACGTCGACGCGAAGAGCGCCGCGGTCGTCGGGCGGCTCGCGATGCAGAGCAAGAAGCTCGAGGCGAGCGCCGCGGATGGCGAAGGCAACATGTTCACGGCGCAGCGCGATCGCAATTCGGTCGTGAAGGTGGATCTGCGCGCGCGCCAGGTCGTTGCCGAGTGGCCCATCGAAGGCTGCGTCGAGGCGAACGGCCTCGCGTTCGATCCCGCCAACCGGCGCCTGTTCATCGGCTGCCGGGGGAAGGAGCCGGTGCTCGCCGTGCTCGACTCGCAAAGCGGAAGGCTCGTGACGCGGCTCGAGATCGGCCGCGGCAACGACGGCGTGATCTACGACCCCGACACCCGCAAGGTATATGCGTCGGGCGGGGTCGATGCGAATCTGGTGGTCTACCAGCAGGTGGATGCCGATACCTACAAACTGGTCGAGGCGACGACCACGCGCCCCTACGCGCGCACCATGGCGCTCGACCCGAAGACCAAGAAGGTCTACCTGGTGACTGCCGAGGGGACCGTCGATCCGGCGAAGAAGGTGAACAAGGGTCCGGCGCCGTTCTATCCGAACCGCTATTTTCCGGACACCTTCACGCTGCTGGTCTATTCGTCGAGGTAAGCGGCACCGATTGCATGGGGAGGAAAGATGATGCGTAAAGCGCTTCTCGTTCTCGCTGCCGTAGCGCTGCCGGCCTGGGCGCAGGCGCCGGTGCCGTACGCGCAATACCTCGTCAACAGCATGATGGCGCGGCACCCCGAGCTGGTCGAGCTCGATGTGCACGCCCTGCCGCCGCGAAACGGGCACCTCACGCTCATCGCGGCGAAGACGCCGGAGCGGGTCGGCCGGCCCTCCGATGCAGACGACCTCGCGGTGTTCGTCAGCGGCGAGCCGCGCGTCGAGATCAACAAGCGCGGCGATCAGAACGTGGAAGTCGCACTCTCGCTGCGCGACATCTACCGGCAGACCGTCGGCGCCGTGGAGTTCAGCTTTGCGTATCGGGCCGGCATGGACGAAGACTCGCTGGTGAAGCAGGCCGCCCAATACCGCGACGAGATGAGCCGGCGCATCCTCGACGCGGCGAGCCTGTTCGAGCCGTCGCAGCTCGACCCGCAGGTCCCGACGCGCAGCTACGCGCAGTTCCTGGTGGACGACACGCTTGGCCGCCATCCCGCGGTGGAGGTCATCGCGCTGCACGCGCGCACGTCGAAGACCGGTGCGAGCTACCCGATCATCGCCTCGAACATCGGGCGCATCGGCAAGCCGGCCGACGCGAGCGATCTCGAGGTGATCACCAGCGGCAAATCGGTCTTCGCGCCGGACATGCGCGGCGCACGCTTCGAGGCGAAGATGCCGCTGCAGGACTCGTCCGGCGCCATCCTCGGCGCCCTGGCGATCATTTATCCCTACACGGCGCTCAGCAATCCCACGGCGCTGCAGAGCCGCGCCGAGGCGATCGCTGCGGGCCTGCGCGCGCGTATCGCGTCCGCGGCGAACCTCGAGGAGCCCTACCCGAGCGCGCGGCCGACCGAGCTTAGCGATGCGGTCGTTGAGTACAACAAGCAGGAGCTCGGCAACGCGCAGGAGCTGCCGATGACCAAGGAGGTCGTGTCCGGGCAGGCGCTCACGCAATCGACGCAAGAGGGCTATTCGGACGCGGTCAAGAACGTCGCGGGCGTCGCGCCGACCAATTCGGCCGGCAGCCCGAACGACGCCTTCTCGATCCGCGGTATCAAGCTCAATCTGTTCTCGAACTACCGCATCGACGGCGGCGTGTCGATCGCCGGCGTGATCACCGCTCCGACTGAGGACAAGGAGCGGGTCGAGACGCTGAAGGGCGCCAACGCGCTCATGTTCGGCGTGGCGAGCCCGGCAGGCATCCTCAACTTCGTCACCAAGCGCGCCGGCCCGCGCGATGTCACGAGCATCGGCTACGCCGGCAACTCCTTCGGCCAGCAGGGACCGAGCGTGGACCTCGGCCGGCGCTACGGCGCCGACAAGGAGGTCGGCGTGCGCGTCAATGCTTCCACCACGCACCTCGAGAACGGCGTGCACGACATGGGCGGCGACTCGGCCTTCGGCAGCGTCGGCGCGGATTGGCGCGTGACCTCCCGCCTGGGCCTGCAAGCCGACGTCGAGTATTACGACCGGCACGTTCCCGAGCAGGCCGGCATCAGCCTGCTGCCTGCCGGGACGCAAGGCGCTTCTCCGGGGGTGGTTCGCATCACCCCCGTGCCCGATCCGAGAAATCTGCTCTCGGGAAGATGGAACGAATACTCGCCGCGCACACGCAACGTCCAGATGCGCGCCGACTATGCGCTTGCCGAAAGCTGGAAGCTGCTCGCGCAGGTCGGCGAGTCGCACTCGCATCGCCATCGCGGCACCGTGCGCATCGCCGGCTACAACGCCGACACCGGGGCGAACGGCACGGTGACGGTGCAGCCGATCACCAACGACTACCTCAACCGCTTCTACCGGGCCGAGGCGCTCGGGCACTTCCGCACCTGGTTCCTGACGCACGACCTGACCCTCGGCTTCTCGACCGCCGAGCGGCGCTCGCGCAGCTACGACATCAGCAACGTCACGTTGGCGCAGCGCCAGAACATCTTCATCCCGATCGAGCTGACGCGCCCGGTCTTCCCTGCGACGACCACGACCCTGCCGAACCAGAGCAGCAAGGACACCGGCCCGTATGTCTATGACACGGTCGGCCTCACGCAGAAACTCAAGCTGCTGTTCGGCGTGCGCCGCACGAGAGACGACGAAGTAGTGGGCACCGCGAAGAGCACGACCCATGTCAATTCGGTCGGCTACGGCGCCCTCTACGACATCCTGCCGACGACGACGCTTTTCGCGAGCTACATGGAGGGCCTGGAGGCCGGCGGCACCGCGCCCGCGAACGCCGCCAATGCCAACGTCATCCTCGCGCCGGCCAAGTCCAAGCAGAAGGAGCTCGGCCTGCGCGATTCGTACTTCCGCGGCCTTTCCACCAGCGCGTCGTACTTCGAGATCACGCGCGCCAACGCGGTGACCGATCCCGTGACCAACATCTTCGATTACAACGGCGATCTGAAATTCAAGGGCGTCGAGGCGACGGTTCGCTACGACATCACGCGCGCCTGGAGCGTGAACGGCGCGATGCTGCGGCTGAATGCAGTGCAGGATGCAAAGGTGCAGCCGTTGATCGACGGCAAGACGCCGGAGAACACGCCCAAGTGGAACCTGAATGCCGGCCTCGCGTATCGCGTGCCGTCTTTTCCCGGGCTGACGCTGCGAGGCGGACTGCGCTATATCTCGAAGCGGCCGGTCAATCCGCAGGACCAGGGCTATATCGACGGCTACACGCTGTATGACGCCGGCGCGAGCTACGCCACGCGGACCCGCGGCGGCGAGCGCGTGTCGTTCCAGCTCAGCGTCGACAACCTCTCGAACAAGCGCTACTGGAACTCGGTGCAGACCGGCACCTACGGCATCGGCATGGATCGCGCCATCCGCTTCAGCGCGAGAATGGACTACTGAGGAGCGCCGCAATGAAAGCCATGCTCTTTTCACTGGCGCTGGGCTTCGCCACCGCAGCGGCTGCGCAGCCGATGGTCGACTGGGTGATTCCCGCGCTGCCGACGAACAAGCCGCAAACGCCGGAGCAGGCCGAGACGGCACGCGAGCGCGGCCGCGAGCTGCCGCCGCCCGAGGTGCTGCAGCCGATGCTCGACCCGGCGTTGCCCGGCTACCAGCCGCGCAAGGGCGCGAAGCTCACCGGCACATTCAAGGGCGCCTCGTCCGACGTGCTGACAGTGCTGGTGCAGCGCTGGTTCGAAAAATTCAAGAGCTACCACCCGGACGTGTCGCTCAGCATCGCGCCACCGTACGCCGGCAGCCTCGGCGCGGTCGAGCTGGCGAACCAGAAGCTCGACTTCGTCTTCGTCTCGCGCGAGCTGCGGCCCGACGACATCAAAGCGTTCCGCGCCAAGTTTGGCTACGACCCGCTCAGTGTGCCGGTGGTTGGCGGCTCCTATCGCCACTACGGCGCCCTCGACGCCGTCGCGTTCTTCGTCCACAAGGACAACCCGCTCGAGGTGCTCACCTACGAGCAGCTCGATGCGATCTACTCGAGCACGCATCACCGCTCGGGCAAAGCGATCACCAAGTGGGGCGAGCTCGGGCTCACCGGCGAGTGGGCCGACAAGCCGATCAAGCCCTACGGCATCAAGCCGTGGAACGGCTTCGAGGAGTTCGTGCGCCAGCGCGTGCTCAGCACGCCCGGCAAGCGCGGCGAATGGCGCGAGGACATCGCCTACCAGAAGGTCGTGTTCCCGATGGCGAAGCTTGTCGCGAACGACCGCTACGCCATCGGCTATGCCGGCGTGGCGTACATCGACGCCGGCGTGCGGCTGCTGCCGCTCGTCGCCAGGCCGGGCGATGCGCCGCAGGCGCCGACTTACGAGAACGTCGCGCTCGCCACTTATCCCCTGAGCCGGCTCATCTTCTTCAATACCAACAAGGCGCCCGGCAAGCCGCTGGCGCCGGCGCTGGAGGAGTTCCTGCGCTTCGTTCTCAGCCGCGAGGGCCAGCAGGTGGCGCTCGAGCACGCGCGCTACATTCCCTTGCGCGCGAGCCAGGTGCAAAATGCCCGCGCCCTGCTGGACCACTGAACGATGAACGTCACCGGGATGCTCTACGGCGCGCAGATGCTGCGCTTCGTCGGCTTCCCGACCTCGGAGGTGCTCGGGCCTTCGGCGAGCGAGGAGGAGATCAAGGGCCTGATCGAGCGCCACGGCGAAATCTTCATCAAGCCGGTGTTCCGCGGCGGTGTCGGCAAGAAGGGCAAGGCGGGTCTGGTCGGGCGGGCGAAAGATCTGCTCAGCGCGCTGCGCGAGAAGGAGCGGCTCTTCTTCGTCGAGCATGTGCAGGCCCACCAGCGTGCCAAAGCCAACGGCGTGACGTTCGAGGGCGCGGTAGCGGCGAAGCATGAAGTCTATTTCTCGATCACCGACTCGACGCGCTTTCGCGCGCCGACGGTGACGCTCACGCACGTCGGCGGCATGGACATCGAGGAGGTCGAGAAGCGCCATGTCGCGCAGGTGCCGTTCGATTCGCTCACCGGGCTGAAGGCTTTCGTCATTGCCAATGCGCTCATCGCCATCGAGGCGCCGAAGGAGATCATCTCGCCGCTGGTGCAGCACCTGCCGAAGCTCTGGGAGCTCTACCACGACTACGGCATGACGACGCTCGAGCTGAATCCGATCCGCATGCGCTCCGACAGGGGCGGACGGCTCACGCCCGTCGCCTGCGACTTCAAGTGCGGCTTCGACCGCGACGA
>DASQIG010000343.1:0-3497 GCA_035631735.1 Burkholderiales bacterium
AGCGCCACGGGGCCCATCTGGTCGAAGAACACGAACGGGCCCACCGCGCGCTTGCGCGCCGCGGGCAGTACCCGGCGTACTTCGAACCCGCCGCCCAGGTCGCGCGTGCGGGGAACGAGCAAAGCTTCGAGCATCTGCGACAAAATAGCACCATGCCGACCCATGCGCCGCTGGGCGACGTCGCCCACGTCATCCAGCTTGCGATCGCCCCGGTGTTCCTGCTGACGGCGGTAGGCACCCTGCTCAACGTACTGACCAACCGTCTCGGGCGCACGGTGGACCGCCGGCGCGTGCTGGTCGCCGCCTTGCCGCAGCTCGACGCCGCCGAGGCCGACAGAGCGCGCGCGGAGCTCAGTTGCAACGAGCGGCGCACGCGGCTGACCTACGTCTCGATCTCGCTCGCGGTGCTCTCGGCGCTGCTCATCTGCCTGCTGATCGCGATCGCGTTCGTCGACGCGCTGGTGACGATCGACCTCGGTCAGCTCGTGGTGATCCTCTTCGTGCTGGCGCTGCTGGCGCTGATCGGCAGCCTCACCGCGTTCCTGCGCGAGATCTTTCTCGGCGTCAACACCCCGCGTTGCTCAGTCCGCTAGGAATCACCATGGCCAAGCTGCGGCACGTCGCCATCACGGTCCCCGATCCCGAGCGCGCGGCCGAGTTCTACATGCGCGCATTCGGATTGCGGCGGGTCGGCACGACCGATTGGGAAGGCGCCCATGGCGTGTATCTCACCGACGGGGTGATGAACATCGCGCTCCTGCACTACCGGCAGGAGGAGTACGCGGGCTCGCGTGGCCGCGAGTTCGTCGGCCTGCATCACTTCGGCTTCATCGTCGAGGACGTGCCGGCGGCGCGCGCCGCGATCGAGGCCGCGGGCGGCATGCACTGGATGGGCGAGCCCGCCGCCGGCGGCGGCTTCTACGAGGTGAAGTACCACGACCCCGACGGCGTCGCCTTCGACATTACGGCCAACGGGTGGGCGGGCGCGACGAAAGACTGATCAATGGCAAGACCACCCTTCCATGCCGACCAGGTCGGCAGCCTGCTGCGGCCGCCTGAGCTGCGCGACGCGCGCGCCAAGGCCAATTCCGGGCAGCTCGGCGCCGCGCAGCTTCGCGCAATCGAGGACGCGTGCATCGCGCGAGCGGTGCAGAAGCAGGAAGAGATCGGCCTGCAGTCGATCACCGACGGCGAGTTCAGGCGCGAGTTCTGGCATCTCGACTTTCTGAAGCAGCTCGATGGTATCGAGCTCGTCCCGGTAACCGGCATGACCTTCAAGGCCGAGGACGTGCCGCCGATGGCGAGCGTCGCGGGCAAGGTCGCCTGCTCGCGCCCGATTATGGTCGAGCACTTGCGCTACTTGCCGCCCGTGACCGCGCGCACGCCGAAGTTCACCCTCCCGGCGCCCGGCACGGCGCACATGCGCGGCGGGCGCAACGCCATCTCCCGCACGGTCTACCCGGACCTCGAGGAATTCTGGGCGGACATCGGCGCCGCCTACCGCAAGGCGATCCGCCATCTCTACGATGCGGGCTGCCGCTACCTGCAACTGGATGATGTCGGCTTCGCCTACCTGTGCGACGACAAGGTGCGCGAGAACTTCCGCAAGAATGGCGACGACCCCGCGACGCTCGCCCCGGTGTACGCGCGCGCCATCAACGAGGCCCTGCGCGGCAAGCCCGCGGATCTCGCGGTCACCCTGCACACCTGCCGCGGCAATTTCCGCAGCACCTGGTTCGCCGCCGGCGGCTACCAGGATGACGTCGTCGCCGCCATGTTCAGCGCCAACGTCGACGGCTTCTTCATGGAGTACGACAGCGAGCGTGCCGGCGGCTTCGGACCGCTGCGGCTGCTGCCGAAAGGCAAGAAGGTCGTGCTCGGCCTGCTCACCACCAAGTCGGGCGTGCTCGAGCCGAAAGAGAATCTCAGGCGCCGCATCGACGAGGCGGCGAAGCTCGTGCCGCTCGAGAACCTGTGCCTCTCGCCGCAATGCGGTTTCTCGAGCACGCACCACGGCAACCTCCTCAGCGAACCGGAGCAGTGGGCGAAGCTCGCGCGCGTCGTCGAGGTCGCCGCCGAAGTCTGGCGCTAGCGCGGCATTGACGCCGGCGCGTCGTTTCCATTATTCTGGAAATATGGAAATGACGCAAGCCGTGGACGCGCTCGCCGCGCTGGCGCAAGAAACCCGCCTTTCGGTCTACCGCCTGCTGGTCGAGGCCGGCCCGGCGGGCCTGCCCGCGGGCGAGATCGCCGAGGAACTCGAGCTGCCGGGCGCCACCCTCTCCTTCCACCTCGCGCACCTAGCCCGCACGGGTCTCGTGCAAAGCCGCCAGGACGGCCGCTTCGTCATCTACAGCGCGGATTTCCGCAACATGAACGAGCTCGTCCGCTACCTCACCGAAAATTGCTGCGGCGGCCGAGGCTGCGCACCCACCCCCCGGAAAGGAAAATCGCATGAAGCGCTTTCACGTCCACGTACGCGTGCATGACCTGGAGCAAAGCATCCGCTTCTACTCGGCGCTGTTCGGCGCCGAGCCGGCGGTGAGGAAGCCCGATTATGCGAAATGGCTGCTGGAGGATCCGCGCATCAACTTCGCGATCTCCAACCGCCGTAGCGGAGCGGGCATCGACCATCTCGGCCTGCAGGCGGAAAACGGCGCCGAGCTCCAGGAGATCGGCGCGCGGTTGGCACGAGCCGACGTCTCCACGACCGCGCAAAAAGGGGCGAACTGCTGCTACGCGAAGAGCGACAAGTACTGGACCATCGATCCGCAGGGCATTGCCTGGGAGTCGTTCCATACGCTGGACGGCGTGCCACTCTACGGCGAGGACACTCGCTCCAAGGCCATGGATCAGGAGCCAGCCGCAGCGTGCTGCGCGCGGTGAAGTCGGTTCTTTTCCTCTGTACCGGCAACTCGGCGAGGTCGATCCTCGCCGAGGGCTATCTCAACCACGCGGCGCGCGGCCGCTACCGCGGCTACAGCGCGGGCAGCCGTCCTGCGGGCAGCGTGAATCCATTCGCGCTTGAGCTGCTGCGCAGAAGCGGCCTGCCGACGACGCGCGCACGCTCGAAGAGCTGGGACGAGTTCGCCGGGCGGGGCGCGCAGAAGATGGACTTCGTCTTCACGGTGTGCGACTCGGCCGCCGCCGAAGTCTGCCCGGTGTGGCCGGGACACCCGGTGAGCGCGCACTGGGGCGTGCCCGATCCGGCCGTGGTGCAGGGAACCGAAGACGAGAAGCGCCGCGCATTCAAGGATGCGTTCACCGCGCTCGCGCGCCGCATCGATCTGTTTCTCGCCCTGCCGGTCGAGAAGCTCGAGCATCTCGCGCTGAAGCGCAAGCTCGATGAGATCGGCGGCCGCTGAGGCCGTCGGCACCGCGCTGCTGCTCGCCGCCGTCGTCGGCTCGGGCATCATGGGCGAGCGGCTCGCCGGGGGAAACGTGGCGATCGTTCTGCTCGCCAACTCGCTCGCGACCGGTTTCGCGCTGATCGCCCT
>DASQIG010000344.1:0-2383 GCA_035631735.1 Burkholderiales bacterium
AAGGTGACCGCGGGGCTCGGCTGGGGTGTTTCGTTCATTGAGAATTGCTACTTGCGCAGGCTCGCCGGGCGGGAACCGGCGCCAAAGCGGATGGCGCGCGTATCCTGCGTCGCGGCATCGGCGGCTCGCACAACGCGCGGCGCGCTGCCTGCGCCGTAGCGGATGCGGCGCGAATCAGCGATTTTCTTCGACGGCTTGCGCACGATTTGGCTCTGCTTCTTCGACATAGCGTGTTCTCCTTGGAGTCTTGCTTCGCGCTGCGAATGCAGCGCGCCTCGTGATTGGCGCAGAAAAGACACCGCTTCATCAAACGCGGTCGCGGCGCAAACAATGAAAGGTTTTGCCTGACGCGCCTGCTAGAGCCGCGAGCCGCGCCGCCCTAGGGCGAAGGACCGCGCTCGAGTTCAAGCCTTCGCGCCGCGCACACCGGGTTGCCCGGGTTTAGTCGAAAAACTGTGCGTAAACGCACACATCGGAGCGGGTTGCTAACGTAGCCTTGCGGGAGGTCAGAAACGCCTTTTGTTGTCTAGGCTTATTGTTTGATCTGTAAATGGAATCTTCTTCCGCAGCTCTCGGCTGGGCGCTAGAAAAAGAAACGCGGCGGTCGCGCGATGCGGTTGACGAGACTTTCATTGGCACCGCGCCCGCGAGCAGCATGCATCGCCGGCTCGCCGGCGGCGCGGTCGCCGTTTCGGCGCTGATCTTCGGCGCCGTAATTGCCTTCGCCGCCACGCCGTGAGGTGCTGCGCCAGCTCAAGGCGCAGCCCGAGACGTGCGCCATTCCGGTCGTCGTCATGAGATCGTCGAATGAGGAGCGCGATGTGGCCAAGCCGGTCGGGTTCGAGGCCTTTCTCGAGACCGTATCGAAGATCGGCCTGTACTGGATGCTCGCCAATCGAACGCCGCAGTGGCCGCAATGACTACTCCGACGATTCGCGTGCTGTTCACCGAGGACGTCGCAGACGACGCGGAGCTCGAGCTGCGCGAGCTCAAGCGCGCCGGCCTGCGGGTCGCGCACCGCCTGGTCGAGAACCAGGAGTCCTTCGAAACCGCGCTGCGCGAGTTCGCGCCCGACATCATCCTCTCGGATTTCTCCATGCCGCATTTCGACGGCATGGCGGCGCTGCGGCTCGCGGGCGAGCTCTGTCCGGACGTGCCGTTCATCTTCGTCTCCGGCACGATCGGCGAGGAATATGCGATCCGGGCGCTGAAGAGCGGCGCGACGGACTATGTGCTGAAGACCAACCTCGTGCGCCTGCCCGCGGCAGTGGAGCGCGCGCTCGCCGAGGCGCAGGATCGCCGCGAGAAGCGGCGCGCGGAGGCGGAGCTCGACCTGGCGCGCGAGCGCCTGACGAGCATCTTTGCCGCGATCCCGGACGTGCTGTGGTCGGTCGACGCGCACACCGGCGAAGTCATCTACGCGAGTCCCGCGGCGAAGGAGGTGTTCGGCCACGAGC
The DNA here is from genome assembly GCA_035631735.1 of Burkholderiales bacterium. GTDB lineage: Bacteria > Pseudomonadota > Gammaproteobacteria > Burkholderiales > SG8-39 > SCGC-AG-212-J23. The sequence continues at coordinate 1,458 of DASQIG010000344.1, forward strand.
CGCAGGAGCTGCTGGTCGATCCGGAGCTGTGGAGGCAGCAGATCCATCCCGCCGACCGCGACGCGGTGCTGAACGCGTGGCGCCGCGCTCATGACGGCGAGGCCTTCGATTTCGATTACCGCATCATCGTGCCGGCCCGCGGCGAGCGCTGGGTCAACGCGCGCGGCAAGCTGGTGCGCGGCGCCGACGGCCGCCCCGAGCGCATCGACGGGCTGGCGCGCGACATGACGCAGCAGTTCGAGCATCGCGCGCGCATTGCGCGGCTCTCGCGCGTGCGCGATTTCACCAGTGCGATCAACTCCGCGCTGGTGCGCCAGCGCGAGCGCGAGGAGCTGTTCGCGACCATCACGCGCATTGCGGTGGATGTCGGCGGGCTGTGCGGCGCGCGCGTGGGAATGCTCGACCCGGGCAGCGGCGAGATGGCATGGCGCCCGTGGTACGGCGCATGGCAGGGCAGGAATCCGCCGACCTTGCAGTCCTCCGCGCGCGAGGACGAGTCGGGCTCGGCTCTCGCCGGCCGGGCATTGCGCGCACTGGCGCCGGCGATCTCGAACGACCTCACGCGCGACGCGCAGGTGCGCGCCCCTCAGGAGTACGTTGCCGCCGGCGTGCGGGCGATGGCCGCGTTCCCGCTGGTGGTGGACGGCCGTGCCGCCGGCGTGCTCGGCCTGGCCGCCCCCGATGCGGACTTTTTCGACGATGAGCAGGTACGCGTCCTGAGCGAGCTCGCCGCCAATGTGTCGTTCGCGCTCGAGTCGATGGCCAAGCAGGAGCGCATCGCCTATCTCGCGCTCTACGACCCGCTCACCGGCCTTGCCAACCGCACGCTGTTCAACGAGCGGCTGACGCAGGCGATCCAGGCGCAGCGGCGCGCGCAGGCCAAGCTCGCGCTGATCGTCACCGACCTCGAGCGCTTCAAGGCGATC
>DASQIG010000345.1:0-3177 GCA_035631735.1 Burkholderiales bacterium
CAAGCATGGCCGGCAAATCCGCGAGAAGTACTGGAAGCAGGGCAAGCCTTGCCCGGTGCTGATTTCATGCGGGCACGATCCGCTGCTGTTTCTCGCCGGCGGCAACGAGATCCGCTACGGCCTCTCCGAGTACGACTACGCTGCCGGCCATCGCGGCATGCCCTACGACGTCATCGAGAGCGAAGTGCACGGCCTGCCGATGCCGGCGCACGCCGAGATCGTGCTCGAAGGCGAGATGCGTCCCGACGATCGCGCGCCCGAGGGTCCGTTCGGCGAATTCACCGGCTACTACGCGGGCGGCAGGAGCGAGCAGCCGGTGGTGCGCATCCAGCGTATCTATCACCGCGACGAGCCGATCCTCGGTCTCGCCTGTCCGATGGTGCCGCCATCGGATTTTTCATATTCGAAGTGCGTTATGAAGGCCGGCATGATCTGGGACGAGGTCGAGCGCGCGGGCCTCCCGGGTGTGCAGGGCGTGTGGGTGCACGAGCCGGGCTGCGCGCGCATGTTCAACGTCATCGCCATCAAGCAGGCTTACGCTGGGCACGCGAGGCAGGCGCTGCATCTCGCGGCCGCGTGCCAGTCGGGCTCGTACCTCGGCCGCTTCGTGGTCGTGGTCGACGACGACATCGATCCCACGAATCTCGAGCAGGTGCTGTGGGCGATGTGCACGCGCTGCGATCCGGTCGAGGACATCGACTTCATCCGCCGCGCCTGGAGCGGGCCGCTCGATCCGCGATTGCCGAAAGGCAGAACGTGGAACTCGCGTGCGCTGATCGACGCCTGCCGGCCTTACGAGATGCTCAGGGACTTCCCGTCGGTGGTGAAGGCGTCCGACGAGCTGCGCGAAAAAGTGAGCGCGAAGTTTGCGAAACAGTTGAGGAAACGATGAACGCCATCACGCAGCAGGAGATCGACCAGCAGGTCTTCGATCTCTACGATGAGTATTGCCACGGCCGCATCGACCGGCGGCAATTCCTGGTGCGCGCCGCGGCGATCGGCGCATTGACGTTCGCGCTTTCACTGCTGCCCGATTACGCGCGCGCGCAGACCATCTCGTTCACCGATCCGCGCATCAAGGCGCAGTACGTGACGTACGCTTCGCCGGGCGGCAACGCCGGGAAGCTGCGCGGCTATCTCGTTCACCCCACCGGATCCGGGCCTTTTGCGGCGGTGCTGGTGGTGCACGAGAACCGTGGACTCAATCCCTACATCGAGGATGTCGCGCGGCGGGTGGCAGTGGAAGGCTACCTCGCCCTCGCGCCCGATGGCCTCGCGCCGCTCGGCGGCTATCCCGGTAATGACGACGACGGCCGCGAGCTGCAGGCGAAGCTCGACCAGGCCAGGCTGCGCACCGATATGCTGAACGGCGCGAAGTTCCTCAAGTCGCACAAGCTCGCGACTGGCAAGCTCGGCGTTACCGGCTTCTGCTGGGGCGGCGGCACGACGAATTGGCTCGCCACCGCGCTCGGCGCCGATATGCAGGCCGGCGCGCCCTTCTACGGCGCCGCTGCGCCGACGGCCGATGTGCCGAAAATCAAGGCGGCGCTGCTCATCCACTACGCGGAGAACGACCCGCGCATCAACGAAATGTGGTTGGGCTACCAGCAGGCGCTGGCAGCGGCGGGCGTGCGCTACGAGGCGCACATCTATCCGGGTACGCAGCATGGCTTCCACAACAACTCGACGCCGCGCTACAACGAAGCCGCCGCGAAGCTCGCCTGGGACCGCACCGTGGCCCACTTCAAGAAGTATCTCGCTTAGATGTTTCTTCCCCGGGAGGAGAGATGGATGAATCGGGAGGTCGTCGCCGCTTTCTGAAATCGGTCGGCGCGCTCGGCGCCGCCAGCATGCCGGCTGCCGCGATGGCGCAGCACGCCGGGCACGCCGCTGCGAAGGGCGAGAAGTACATGTTCCTCGCGCCCGCCGAGGTGGCGTTTCTCGACGCCGCCGTCGCGCGGCTCATTCCCGCGGACGAGCTCGGGCCCGGCGCGAAGGAAGCCGGCGTCACCTATTTCATCGACCAGCAGCTCTTCGGCGGCTACGGCGTGATGGCGAAGATGTATCGCCAGGGGCCGCATGCCGAGGGCACGCCGCAGCAGGGCTACCAGTCGCCGCTCACACCGCAGGAGGTCTATCGCGCGGCGATTGCCGAAGTGAACGCTGCGTGCACAAAGCAGTACGGCAAAGCATTCGCCGAGCTCGCCAGTGGGCAGCAGGACGAAGTGCTGCGCGCGCTCGACGAAGGCAAGTTCCCGCTCGAGGCGGTGCCGGCGCGCTTCTTCTTCAACATGCTGCTCGACAACACCATCGAAGGGTTCTTCTCTGATCCGATCTACGGCGGCAATCGCAACAAGATCGGCTGGAAGCTGGTCGGCTTCCCGGGGGTCGCGGCCGTGTACACGCCGCTGGTGGAAAAGCACGGCGTGCCTTACGACGCGCTGCCGGTGTCCATCGAAGACATCCTGCAGGGCAAGAGCGCGCTCGACGAGCATGGGCATCCGAAGCACGTGCTGCTCGTGAGAAAGGACTGACATGGCGACGAGACTGAAACCGGTAGATGCGGTCGTCGTCGGCGTGGGCCTCAGCGGCTCGATCCTCGCCAAGGAACTTGCCGAGGCGGGCTTGCATGTCGTCGGCCTCGAGCGCGGGCGCTGGCGCGACACCGATCCTGACTTCGCGATGCCGTACGCGCACGATGAGCTGCGCTACGTGAAGCGCCACGAGCTGATGCAGGACCTCTCGCGCGAGACGATCAGTTTCCGCAACAACCTGAGCGAAACCGCGCTACCCATGCGGCAGCTCGGTTCTTTCCGTCCGGGTCAAGGCGTCGGCGGCGCGGCCGTGCACTGGGGCGGGCTGACGTGGCGCTTCCTGCCGTGGGACTTCGAGACGCGCAGCCGCACGCTCGCGCGTTACGGCAAGGATCACTGGCCGACCGAGTGCACCAGCCAGGACTGGGGCGTGACCTACGACGAGCTGGAGCCGCACTTCGACCGCTTCGAATACGTGTACGGCATCAGCGGCAAAGCCGGCAACCTCAAGGGCAAGATCATCCCGGGCGGCAATCCGTTCGAGGGCCCGCGCTCGCGCGAGTATCCGAATCCGCCGCTCAAGACCGCGTACGCCGGCGCGCTCTTCAAGCAGGCGGCGGAGAAGCTCGGCTACCAGCCGTTC
>DASQIG010000346.1:0-3406 GCA_035631735.1 Burkholderiales bacterium
CGCCTGCGCAGCCGCCGGCAGCGGCGCCGGCGACGCGACGATCAGCAGATCGTGATCGCTCGGCGCGTAGATCGCGTAGTGCGGGAACACTTCGCCGAGCGCGCCCAGCACCGTGGCGACGAGCGATGCGTCAATCTCGTACAACTGAAACCACTGCACCAGCAGCCCATCGTCATTGAGATGCGGCCGCACGCGCCGGTAGAACTCGCGCGTGAAGAGGCTCGCCACCCCGCTGACCCAGGGATTGGAAGGCTCCGAGATCACCAGGTCGTAGCGCCGCGCGTGCGTCGAGAAGTAGCTCTTGGCGTCGTCGATGACCAGCGTGCCGCGCGGATCGGCGAAGGCGCCGCTGTTGCGCGGCGCGAAGCCGCGCGAGGCTTCCGCCATCGCCGGCTCGATCTCGATCGTGTCGACGCGCTCGATGTCGAGGTGCTGCAGCAGCGTGTGCGTGGTGAGGCCGGTGCCGATGCCGATCACGGCTGCGGTGCGGATGTCGGGCTTGAGGGCGAGCGGCAACGCGCCTGTGAGCACCATCGTGATCTCGTCGGTGCCGCGCGGGCCGTTGCGATCCATGTTGATCGAGCCGTCGGACTTGCCGTTGGTGCGCAGGCTGGTCGCCTCCGGGTATTTCACCAGGTGGACCGTCGCGGTTTTCCCGTCCTTGTTGAACAGCACCGCGGCGTTACGTGACGACGCGAGATCGCCATGCCGGAAGACGCCGGCGGTCATCTTGTTGGGATCGAGCTCGACGCCGAGCGCGAGCGCCACGAATACCGCCGCGCACAGCGCGCCGGCGTAGGCGAGCGGCGCGCGCAGTTGCGCGAGCAGCGCCAGCCCGAGCGCCGCATCGATGAGCGCTCCGCTGAGCAGCGTGCCTTTCAATCCCAGCAGCGGGAGCCCGACATGCACCGCCAGCACCACGCCGGCGATCGCGCCGAGCGTATTCGCCGCGTACACCTGCCCGATCGCGCTCTCGCCGCGGCCGCGGCGCAGGAGCGCGGCGGTAATGAGCGGCAGCGTCATGCCGGCAAAGAACGTCGCGGGCAGCATGACGAGCGCGGCGAGCGCCGCCCCTGACACGTTGAAGAGCAGATAGCCGCCTTCCGTGCGCGCGAGCGCGTGCATCAGCGCTTCCATCAGCGAGAAGGTGGCGTCGTACACGGGCAGCGTCGCCGCCGCGGCGAGCCCCATGGCGATCTGCACCCAGGCGAGCAGACGCGCCGGTTCCGCGGCCGCATCGACGCGCCGGCGCACCGCCAGCCCGCCCGCGGCCAGGCCGAAGATGAACGTCGCCAGCATCAGCTCGAACGAATGCGTCGAGGCGCCGAGCACCAGCGACAGCATGCGGATCCAGCCGATCTCGTAGACGAACGACGCTAGCCCAGTGAAAAACGCGACCGCCAGCAGCACATCGGTGCCGCGCGAGCGAGGGGCAGCGGCGCTGACACTGGGGAGCTGTAGCGGGCGGGCGATTAGCGCCACGGCGAGCGCGATCGCGACGTTGATCGCGCCGGCGATGCGCAGCGTGCCCGGCAAGCCGAGCGCGGCGATCAAGACAAAGCCGCTCGCGAGCACGCCTACCGCTCCGCCGAGGCTGTTCGTGAAGTACAGCATCGCGAGCGACTCGCCCGCCGCGCGCGGCGCGGCGCGCACCAGCGCCGCGCTCATCAGCGGGAAAGTAGCGCCGAGCAGCACGCACTGCGGCAGGATGAGCAGCGAGCACAGCGCTACCTTGGCGGCAAGCGCGAGGCCGGCGCTGCCGAGCGCCGGCAGCAGGAGATCGTAGGACCAGTCGGTGAGCGCAACGAAAATCGGGTGGAAGACGAGCGCAGCGAGCCCGACCAGCGCTTCGACCATTGCATAGAGCATGAGCGGATTCGCCAGGCGCGGAGAGAGGCGCGCGCAGCCGGCGGCGCCGAGCGCCATGCCGCCCATGAAGACGGCGAGCACCAGCGACTGCGCGTAGGCGGCGTGCCCGAGGACCAGCTTCAGGTATTGCGTCCAGATCGACTCGTAGATGAGTCCGGCGAACCCGGAGGCGGTGAAGACGAGATAAAGGGCGCCGCGCGACATCGCGGCGATGCTAATTTAGCCGACCGGCGTGCGCTGGCCGGGCCTCTTTTTTGCCTATTCCGTGAAACGAGCAGGGTTGTAAGCTCTCACCAACGTCGAGGCAGCCATGAGCCTAAGGTCATTCGTAATTCCGGCGGTGCTCGCCGCCGTGTGCACCGCATGCGAGACGGTCGAGACCACCAAGGAAAGCGCCGTCGGCGTCAACCGGCCGCAGCACTTTCTCATCTCTGCGGACGCCGTCAACCAGAGCGCCGACCAGGCCTATCACGACGTGCTCTCGCAGGCGCAGAAGCAAAACGCGCTGGACCGCGATCCGGCAACGGTGGAGCGCGTGAAGCGCATCGCGAGCCGCCTGATCCCGGCCACCGGCGCGCTGCGCCCGGATGCCCCGGGATGGAAATGGGAAATGCACGTGCTGTCGTCGAAAGAGGTGAATGCGTGGTGCATGCCCGGCGGCAAGATCGCCGTCTATACGGGCCTCGTCGACCAGCTCAGGCCGACTGATGGAGAACTCGCGGCGGTGATGGGCCACGAGATCGGGCACGCGCTGCGCGAGCACGGCCGCGAGCAGGCGTCGCAGCAGATGATCGAGCAGCTCGGCGTCGGCCTGCTGGGCGCCGTCACCGGTGTGGACACGCAGCTCGCCCAGACCATCGCTGACGTGACCATCAGCCTGCCGCACTCGCGCACCCAGGAGACCGAGGCGGATCGAATCGGCGTCGAGTTGATGGCGCGTGCGGGCTACGATCCGCACGAAGCCGTCAATCTCTGGCAGAAGATGAGCAGGCTCGCCGGCGGCGGCCCGCCGCCGCAGTTCCTCTCGACGCATCCGTCGAATGAGAGCCGCATCGCCGACGTCACCAAGGATGCCGAGAAAGTGATGCCGCTTTACCAGGCGGCCAAGGGCGGCCGCGCGAGCGCCGGAAAGTAAGCCTAAGTCTGCGGTTCTGATGGCATAATTTCTGGTTTCCGCGTTGCGGAAACCAGTATGCCGCAGACCCTTTACGACAAGCTCTGGGATAGCCACGTCGTGCACGTCGAGCCCGACGGCACGGCGCTGCTTTACATCGATCGCCATCTGGTCCACGAAGTGACCAGCGCCCAGGCCTACGATGGCCTGCGTGCCGCCGGGCGCAAACCCTGGCGCGTGGAGTCGGTCGTCGCGACCGCCGACCACAACACGCCGACCACCCACTGGGAAGAAGGCTTGGCCGGCGTGCGCGACCCATTCGCCAAGCTGCAGATCGAGACACTCGACGCCAACATCAAGCAGTTCGGCGCCAAGGTCTATTTCCCGTACCTCGACAAGCAGCAGGGCATCGTTCATGTCATC
>DASQIG010000347.1:0-3702 GCA_035631735.1 Burkholderiales bacterium
AGTGGTCGATCCGGAGAAGTGGGTGCCCGAGGGCTACGCCTGCGTGCGCGTCGACTCGCGCGGGGCGGGGCGCTCGCCCGGCTACATCGATCACTTCTCGCCGCGCGAGACGCAGGACTTCTACCAGTGCATCGAGTGGGCGGGGAAGCAGCGCTGGTCGAGCGGCAAGGTCGGCCTGAACGGCATCTCGTACTACGGCATCAACCAGTGGCACGTCGCATCGCTGCAGCCGCCGCACCTCGCCGCGATGTGCATCTGGGAGGGCGCAGCCGACTGGTACCGCGACATGACGCACCACGGCGGCATTCTCTGCACCTTCTGGGCGAACTGGTACGACATGCAGGTGCAGACGGTGCAGTACGGACTCGGCGAGCGCGGCCCGCGCAGCCGCGTCACCGGCGCGCTGGTTTGCGGCGATGAAACGCTCTCCGACAAGCAGCTCGCCGCCAATCGCGGCGATCTCGGCGACGAGATCCTGGCGCACCCGCTCGATGACGACTACCACAAGGCGCGCTCGCCGCAGTGGGACAAGGTGACCGTGCCGTTTCTTTCGGCCGCCAACTGGGGCGGTCAGGGGCTGCATCCGCGCGGCAACTTCGAAGGCTTCATGCGTGCCGCGTCTAGGGAGAAGTGGCTCGAAGTCCACGGCATCGAGCACTGGACCCACTTCTACACCGACTACGGGCGCGTGCTCCAGCTCCGGTTCTTCGATCACTTCCTGAAAGGCAAAGGCGACTGGGCGGCGCAGCCGCCGGTGCAGCTCCAGGTGCGCCATGTCGACAGGTTCGTGGAGCGGCACGAGAACGAATGGCCGCTCGCGCGGACCAAATGGACGAAGATGTACCTGCACCCCGACGGCCAGCTGAAGGGCGCCGCGGCAGCAGAGTCGCGCAACGTCGCGTTCGAAGCGCCGGGCGACGGCCTGACGTTCGTTTCCGAGCCGGTGGCGAAGGAGACGGAGATCACCGGCCCGCTGGCGGCGCGCCTCACGGTCTCCTCCACGACCACGGACGCGGACCTGTTCCTGGTGTTACGCGTTTTTACGCCCGACCTGCGCGAAGTGACCTTCATGGGCGCGATAGACCCGCACACGCCAATTGCGCAAGGATGGCTGCGTGCTTCGCATCGCAAGCTCGACCAGCAGCTCAGCGAGCCCTGGCGCCCGTATCACACGCACGACGAAAGCCAGCCGCTCGAGCCGGGGAAGCCGGTGACGCTCGACGTCGAACTCTGGCCCACCAGCATCGTCGTGCCGCCGGGCTATCGCCTGGCGCTCAGCGTGCGCGGCCGCGACTACGAATGGCAGAAGACGACCGGCGCCCGGCTTTCGAACTTCAAGAACGAATTGCGCGGCTGCGGGCCGTTCCTGCACGACGAGCCGCGCGACCGTCCGGCAGCGATTTTCGGCGGCCGCACGACGTTGCATCTTGGCGATTCCTTCCTCCTGCTACCGGTGATTCCATGAAGCTCTACGGTTTCTGGCGATCGCTCGCGACCTACCGAGTCCGGGTCGCGCTCGCGCTGAAAGGACTCAAGGCCGACGAGGTCTCCATCGACCTCCTCAAGGGTAAGCAGAACACCGACGAGTATCTCGCGGTCAACCCGCAGGGCGTCGTGCCCGCGCTGCTCCTCGACGAGGGCGGCTCGCCGCTGTTCCAGTCGCTCGCCATCCTCGAATACCTCGACGAGACGCAGCCGCAGCCGCCGCTCCTGCCGAAGGACCCGCGCGGGCGGGCGCGCGTGCGCGGGCTCTCGCTGATCGCGGCGGCGGATGGCCACCCGCTCATCACGCCGCGCATCCGCAACTACCTGGAAAAGGAGATGCGCCAGGACGAGTCGGCGCGCAACCGCTGGCTCGCGCACTGGACCATGCGCGCGCTGGAGGCGATCGAGAGCCATCTCAACAACGAGCCCGAGACCGGCCGCTTCTGCCACGGCGACCAGCTCACCATGGCCGATATCTGCGTGGTGTCGCAGCTCATCGGCGCGCTTGCATACTTCAACTGCGACACGAGCAGCGTGCCCTCCGCGATGCGCATCTACAACACCTGCATGGCGATGGACGCCTTCAGCCGCGCCCATCCGCTCAAGCAGGGCGGCGCAGCACATTAGGAGAAATGAGCCCGCGATGAAGCCGGTGGAAATCGTCGACCGCTCGAGCCTGGTCAACGGGCTTTACCGCCAGCTCGAGCTCAAGCCCGCCGAGACGGCGATCGTCACCGTAGACATGCATCGCGGCCATCTCGACATGAGCGTTGCCACGTTGCCTACCAAGCCGGAGGACGCCGCGCGCGTCATCGCCAATGCCCGTGCTGCGCTGGATCACGCCCGGCGGTTGAAGATGCCGGTGATCCACGTCGTGCTGGTCTACCGCCGCCTGCCCGGCGTTGGCAGCGAAGGCATGACCTCTCCCTACTGGAAGGCGCTGCACGCGGCGCAGGGCGAGCTCGATCGCCTCACGCCCGGCCGCAAGAGCACGGTGCGCGAGCACAACCTCGAGGGCTCGCCCGGCACGCAGATCATGCCCGAGCTCTATCGGGAGGGCGACTACGTCATCAACAACAAGAAGCGGCTCGACTGCTTCCACGGCACCGACCTGCGGCAGCTGCTCGACACGCTGAAGATGAAGAACGTGGTGCTGATGGGCATCAATACGAACACCTGCGTGCTCAACACCTCATTCACGGCGTTCAACTACGACTACCGGGTGGTCGTGCTCGCCGATTGCGTGGCGAGCATGTACGGCGACGACCTGCATGTGCTGGGGCTGCAGAACGTCGCGCGCTGCCTCGGCTGGGTCATCAGCAACGAGCAATTCTTCGAAAAGCTAAAGGAGACGACGCATGAGCTTCACCCGTAGACGCTTCATCCAGGCGACCGGCGCCACCGCCGCCGCCGCCGCGCTCCCGGTGGGCGCGCAGGCGGGGCCGATCCGCGTGGGCCTCGTCACGGTGAAGACCGGGCCGCTCGCCTCCGGCGGCATCGACATGGAGCGCTCGCTCGTCCAGTACCTGAACGAGCGCAATAACACGCTCGCCGGCCGCAGGGTGGAGCTGATCGTCGCCGACTCGGGCGGCGTGCCGGCGCAGGCACGCACCAAGATCCAGGAGCTCGTCGAGCGCGACAACATTCACCTCATGATCGGCCCGCTCGACACCGCGTCCGCGCTGGCGGCGGACGACTACATCCGCCAGGCGCAGCTCCTCACGCTCTCGGTGGCGGCCGCCGAAGACATGACGCAGCGCAAGCCCAATCCCTGGTTCACGCGCGGCACGTCGACCTCGTCGCAATCGGCGATGCCGCTCGCGGACTACGCGGCGAAGACGCTCGGCTACAAGCGCATGGCGCTCATCGCGGACGACATCGCCTATGGCCACGAGATGTGCGCCGGCTTCATGCGCGTGTTCGAAGACGCAGGCGGCAAGGTGGTGCAGCGCATGTTCCCGCCGCTCACCGTGCCGGACTACGGGACCTACCTCGCGCAGCTCAAGACCAATATCGATGCCATCTTCCTCGGCTTCGCCGGCTCGAACGGCTTCCGCTATCTCAGGCAGTTCAACGAGTACGGCCTGATGGGCAAGGTGAAGCCGATCGGCGGCATGACGGCGCTCGACGAGGCGGTGCTGCGCAACATGGGCGACGAAGCGCTCGGCATCGTCACCTCCTGCTGGTACTCGGCGGAGATCGACAACCCGATCAACC
>DASQIG010000348.1:0-18745 GCA_035631735.1 Burkholderiales bacterium
GATGCCTGCGAACACCGCATTGATATCGAACGTGCCCTCGGCCTGGAGAATCAGGTAGCCCACGCCGCGCGAGGAGCCGAGGTATTCCCCAACCACGGCGCCGACGAACGCGAGGCCGACCGAGTTGTGCAGACTGGCGAATACCCAGCTCATGGCGCTCGGCAGGTACACGTAGCGCAGCAGCTGCCGCTCGCTCGCGCCAAGGATGCGCGCGTTGGCGACGACGGTGAAGCTCACTTCGCGCACGCCCTGGTACACATTGAAGAACACGATGAAGAAGACGAGGGTCACGCCGAGCGCCACCTTCGAGCCGATGTCGAGGCCGAACCAGACGGCGAAGATCGGCGCGAGGATGACGCGCGGCATGGAGTTCAGCGCCTTGATGTAGGGATCGAGCAGCGCCGATGCCGTCGGCGCCAGCGCCAGCCACAGGCCGACGGCGAGCCCGAGCGCCGTGCCGAGCACGAACGCGAGCAGGGTCTCGAGCAGCGTCACCCAGAGATGCGCATAGATGGTGCCCGTGGCGAACCAGTCCCAGATGCGCTCGAACACCTTGAGCGGCTCACCGAAGAAGAACGCCGCCTTGTTCGGATCGTCGAAGTAGACGGGCGGCAGGAGTGTCGGGCTGGTGGCGACGTACCAGAAGGCAAGCAAACCGAGCGCGAGCAGCACCTGCCACAGCCGCAGCGCCTTAGTGGAGCTGTTGCTGGGCATAGCTCTTCAGCACTTCCTCTTTCATCGCATGCCAGATGAGCGTGTGCAGCTCGATGAAGCGCGGCGTCAGGCGGATCTCCGCCACGTCGCGCGGCCGCGGCAGGTCGATGGCGAATTCGCCGATCGGGTGCGACGCCGGCCCGGCGGCGAGCACCACCACGCGGTCGGAAAGCGAGATCGCCTCTTCCAGGTCGTGCGTGATGAAGACCACCGACTTGCGGTTCGCCGACCAGAGCTCGAGCAGCTGGTTCTCCATCAGCTGGCGTGTCTGGATGTCGAGCGCGGAGAACGGCTCGTCCATGAGGATGATCTGCGGGTCGAGGATCAACGTTTGCGCGAGCGCCACGCGCTTTCGCATGCCACCGGAGAGCTGGTGCGGGTAGCGCGCGCCGAAGCCGCGCAGGCCCACGCGCTGCAGCCACTCGTCGGCGCGGCGTAGCGCCTCGCCGTGCTCGACGCCGCGGAACTCGAGGCCCGCGGCGACGTTGGCGCGCGCCGTGCGCCAGGGCATCAGCGCTTCGGTCTGGAACAAGTAACCGGCCTTGGCATTGAGGCCGGTAAGCGGCGCGCCGAGCACATCCACGCGCCCGGCGGACGGTTGCAGCAACCCGATGGCAACGTTGAGGAGCGTCGACTTGCCGCAGCCGGTCGGCCCTACCACCGAGACGAATTCGCCCGGCTCCACGCGTAGCGTGGTATCGCGCACGGCGGTATAGCGTCCGCCGTCGGGTGACACGAACGTCACGGTGACGTTTTCCAGCGCGAGCGCCGGGACTGCGGCCGTCATGCGCCTACTTCTTCTCGTCGAGCTTGGCGTGCGCCTGCTTCACGAACTCGTTCGTGTAGGTCTCGGCGAGATTGATTTCCTGCGGCTTGATGTTCGGGTTGAACGACGCCAGCGCCTTCAGCGTAGTCTTTGCGCCGGCCTCCGGGAAGTAACCGTCCTTCGAGTAAGCGGTGCGCACGTTGTTGTACGCGAACAGGTACAGCGCCTTGTCGCCAAGCAGGTACTCCTCCGGCACCGTCGCGAGGATCTGCTGCGGCGTGGCGTCCTGCATCCACTTCAGCGCGCGCACCGTGGCGTTGGTCAACGCCTGCACGGTGTTCGGATACTTGCGGATGAAGTCGACCGGCGCATACAGGCTGGCGGCGGGCATCGGCCCGCCGAAGAGCTTGGCAGTGCCCTCGGGCGTGCGCGTCTCCGCGATGATCTTCACTTTGCCCGCCTTCTCGAGCATGGTCACCGCCGGATCGGTCTGCGAGATGACATCGACCTTGCCCTGGTCAACGGCTGCGATCACCGTGGCGCCGCCGGTGCCGATGCCGATGATCGCGACATCGCTCGGCCTGAGTCCGCCTTGCGCGAGCACGTAGTTCACCACCATGTTGGTGCTCGAGCCGGGCGCGCTCACGCCGACTTTGAGGCCTTTGAGGTCTTTCGGGGAGTGGTACTTACCGGCGAGCTTGCTCGCGATCGCCACCGTGATCTGCGGCGCCGCGCCGGTCAGGACAAACGCTTGGAAATGCTGCTTGCGCGACTGCATGTTGATGGTGTGCTCATAGGCGCCGGCGACGACATCGGCGCTGCCGCCGACCACGGCCTCGAGCGAGCGTGTGCCACCCGGGAAGTCGCTGATGCGCACGTTGAGCCCTTCGTCCTTGAAGTAGCCCAGGCGCTCGGTGAGGGTGAGCGGCAGGTAGTACAGCGCCACTTTGCCGCCGACGGCGATGTGCACATCCGGCTTTTCGAGCTGCGCATGGACCGCGCCCGTCCAGGCGAGCGCGAAGGCAAGCACTATGTTTCTCATCGTTCCTCCTCGGGGGCGCAACTCTACTAGATTTCGCGCCGCTCCAGCAGCGCCTGCGAGATGGTGCCGGCATCGACGTACTCGAGCTCGCCGCCGAGCGGCACGCCGCGCGCGATGCGGCTCACCTTCACGTCGCGCGCGCGCAGCATCTCGGCGATGTAATGCGCGGTCGCCTCGCCCTCGTTGGTGAAGTTCGTGGCGAGGATCACCTCGCGCACGTCGCTGTCCGCGACGCGCGCCTGCAGCCGGTCAAGGCCGATGTCGCGCGGCCCGACACCGTCGAGCGGCGAGAGCCGGCCCATCAGCACGAAGTACATGCCGGAGTAGGCGAGCGTCTGCTCGACCATCGCGAGATCCGCCGGCGTTTCGACGACGCAGAGAAGCGCGGCGTCGCGCCGCGGCGAGCGGCAGAGCGCGCAGAGCTCATCTTCGGTGAAATTGTTGCACTTCGCGCAGCGGCGCACGGTTGCAAGCGCCTGAGCGAGCGCCTGCGCGAGCTGTTCACCGCCGGCGCGGTCGTGCTGCAGCAGATGAAAGGCCATGCGCTGCGCCGAGCGCGGGCCGACGCCGGGCAGCGCGCGCAGCGCCTCGACCAGGCGCTCGAGGCCTTTCGCCGACGGCACCGCGTCCTTGGTCAAAACGGCAGCTTGAACCCGGGGGGCAGCCCGAGGCCGGCAGTCATGCCGCTCATCTTCTCGGCGATCGTCGCCTCGACGCGCCGCGCCGCGTCGTTGTACGCCGCCGCGACGAGGTCTTCCAGCATCTCGCGGTCATCGCCGACGAGCGACGGATCGATCGTCACCCGCTTCACCTCGTATTTGCAGGTCATCTGTATCTTCACCATGCCGGCGCCGGACTGGCCCTCGACCTCGGTGCTCGCCAGGCTCTCCTGCATGCGGCGCATGTTTTCCTGCATGAGCTGCGCCTGCTTCATCAGCTGGCCGATGTTGCCTTTCATTTGCGCTCTTCCCGTATGGTGGAGTCGACGACCTTGCCGTCGAACAGGTTGACGAGGTCCTTGACGAAGCCGTCGGAGTGCACCGCCTGCGCAGCCGCGGCACGCCGCGCTTCCCGCTCGTTCACTTCCAGCGCCGCGGCGCTCGCGCCGGTGGTCTCGCCCGCGCTCACTTTGATAGTGACGTTTGCGCCCAGCTGCTGCTCAAGCGCCGCCTTCAGCTTCTCGGTGTAGGCGCGCTCGGCGAGATACGCCTTCGCCTTGGGCACCACCAGCTCGAAGGCATTGCCCTCGCGCCGCTGCAGCTCCGCGTTGCGCGCGAGCTCGCGCGCCGCGCCGGCGAGCGCGAGCTGCTGCACGAGCTCTGGCCAGGCTGCGGCCGCAGCGCTGGGCGCCTTCGGCGCGGCGCTGCTCCTCTGCGCCGGCCGCTCGATCGGCTTCTCGGCGCCTTCCGGGCGGAAGGCGAGCATGCGTAGCAGCGTCATGACGAACCCGCCGTGCTCGTCCGGCGCGAGCGGCAGGTCCTCGCGTCCCTGCAGCGCAATCTGGTAACAGAGCTGCAGCGACTCGGGGTCGAGCCGCTCGGCGAGCTCGGCGAGGCGCGCGCGCTCAGGTTCCTCCTCCAGCGCCGAAGGGACGCTCTGCGCCAGCGCCAGTTTGAGAAGCAGCGCTGCCAGATCGGCGAGCGCCGCGTCGAACGAGAGGCTGCGCGCCTGCATTTCATCGGCGATCTTCACCGCCGCGGCAGCATCGCCGCGCGCAATGGCGTCGATCAGCGCCAGCAGATGGCCGCGGTCGATGGCGCCCAGCATATCGGCCACGTCGGTGGCGCTCACCCGCCCTGCCCCGTGCGCGATCGCTTGATCGAGTAGCGAGAGCGCGTCGCGCATGCTGCCCGCCGCGGCGCGCGCGATCAGCGCCAGAGCGTCGGGCTCCGCCGGCACCTGCTCCTCGCGCAGGATGCGCGCGAGATGCGCGGCGATCGCCGACGGCGGCATCTGCTTCAGGTTGAACTGCAGGCAGCGGCTGAGAACCGTCACCGGGATCTTCTGCGGGTCCGTGGTCGCGAGCACGAACTTCATGTGCTCGGGAGGCTCCTCCAGCGTCTTCAGCATCGCATTGAACGCATGGCCGGAGAGCTGGTGCACCTCGTCGATCACATAGACCTTGTAGCGCCCGGCGGTGGGCGCGTATTGCGCCGTCTCCAGCAGCTGGCGCATCTCGTCGACGCGCGTGTTGGTCGCGGCGTCGACCTCCAGCAGATCGATGAAGCGGCCGGCGTCGATCTCGACGCAAGCCGCGCACTTGCCGCACGGCTCGGGCGTCACGCCCGTTTCGCAATTGAGGCACTTCGCGAGGATGCGGGCGAGCGTCGTCTTGCCGACGCCGCGCGTGCCGGTAAAGAGATACGCGTGGTGCAGGCGCTTCGTCTCGAGCGCGTGCCGCAGGGCGCGCACCACGTGCTCCTGGCCGACCAGGCTCGCAAAATCCTTCGGCCGCCACTTGCGCGCAAGTACTTGATAGCTCATCGCGTAGAGGAGTAAGAGGCGAGCCTAACCCCCGGCACTTGCAGGGGCCGGCTGTGGCTGCTTCCTTCCGGACCTGACCAGGTTCACCAGACTGCAATGCGGGGAGGCCCGCCCAGCGCCATTGTAAGTCATGCGGATGGCCAGTCAGGCCGCTGTCAGTTGCGAGTCAGGCGCTGGAAACGCGCGGCACGCTAAGGTGCGAGTGTCGGATCCTCCTCCATCGCGTTATGCGCGATGGTTCACGCCCGCGGCCTAAACCGTGGGCGTTTTTCTTTCCGGGGCATGGGTGGCGGAGAGAGTGGGATTCGAACCCACGATGCGCTCATCGCGCATACACGCTCTCCAGGCGTGCGCCTTAGACCGCTCGGCCATCTCTCCGCAGCAGCGCATTTTACCCGCGCAAAAAGAAAGCCCGCCTCGCGGCGGGCTCGGCACGGCCGTTCAGCGCGCGCTCATCTATGCGCGGGCGCCATTCCCTCTTGCCAGATGCTGTTCTTGCGCGTCTCCGGCATCAGGAAGACTCCAAGCACGAAGCACACCGCAGGCACAAGGATCGGATAGAGGAGCGCGTAGCCTACGCTGCCCGTTGCCGCGTAGGCCGCCGAGGTGATGAAGGGCACCAACCCACCGCCCCAGCCGTTGCCGATGTGGTATGGCACCGACACGGACGTATAGCGAATGCGGCCCGGGAAATATTCGGCGAGGAACGCGCCGATCGGTCCGTACACCATGCCGACGTACGAGACCAAGATCGCCACGATCAATATCGCGATCGGATAGTTGATGGCGCCGGGCTTGGTGACCGCTCCCAGCCACAGGTACAGCGGATAGTAGGTCACCGCAGCCAACAGAAATCCGCCGAGGATGATCGGCTTGCGCCCGACGATATCCGAGAGCCATCCATAAAGGATCAAGGTCGGCGTTCCGATCAGCAGCCCGGCTCCTACGATCCACGCCGTGGTCACTGGGTCGACCTTGGAAACCTGCTGCAAGTAGTACAGCGCCCAGAACTGGCCGCTGTACCAGACCACGCCCTCTCCGATCACGATGATCGACGCAATCAGGACGAACTTGATGTTCTGGCTGAGGAACGCTTCCTTCCAGGGATTCTTGGTCATCTGGCCCTTGGCCTTGATGTCCTGGAAGATCGGCGTCTCCTGCAACTGCAGCCGGATGTAGATGGCGATCGCCACGAGCAGGAAGGAGATCAGGAACGGCACGCGCCAGGCCCAGTCGTTGAAGGCGTCGTTGCCGTAGTACGTCCGACAGCCCAGGATCACGGCGAGCGAGACCACGATGCCGAGCGTTGGCGAGGTTTGCAGCCATCCTGTGTAGTAGCCGCGGCGCTCGTCGCTCACGTGCTCGGCGACGTAGGTGATGGCGCCGCCATACTCACCGCCAAGGCATAGCCCCTGGAGCATGCGCAGACCGAAGAGGATGAACGCGGCCGAAATCCCGATGCTCTGGAAGGTGGGGATCAGCCCGATGCAACCTGTGCCGAGGCCCATGCCGGTGAGCGTGATCAAAAAGGTGTACTT
Organism: Burkholderiales bacterium; assembly: GCA_035631735.1. GTDB lineage: Bacteria > Pseudomonadota > Gammaproteobacteria > Burkholderiales > SG8-39 > SCGC-AG-212-J23. Next base: position 6,545 of record DASQIG010000348.1, read on the forward strand.
GCGGCCGACGCGGTCACCCAGCCACCCGAAGAGAAACGCGCCAAGCGGACGGATCAGGAATCCCGCCGTGAAGAGCGCGATCGTGCTGAGAAGCGCGGCAACCGGGTGGGTCTTGTCGAAGAACTTGACCGAGAGCACCGCGGCCAAGCTGCCGAAGATGTAGAAGTCGTACCACTCGATGACGTTGCCGACCGAAGCGGCGACGATCACGGTTCTGAAGTTCTTCGGAATCTCAGTTGCCATAGGTCTCCCGCTCCTCCCTGATCAGTTAACCGCGCACCTCTGAGCTTGGCGGCGGATGCTTACACCAAACTTGCCAAAACGCAAATCAAGGCCGGCTAGCGGCCGAGTTCCCGGATGCGGTCGACCACCTCCGGATTGGCAAGCGTGGACACGTCGCCCGGGTCCTGCTTGTTCGAGATCGCCGCGAGCACCCGGCGCATGATCTTGCCCGAGCGCGTTTTCGGCATGTCGGGGACGATGATCACCTGCCGCGGCCGCGCGATGGCGCCGATCTCCGAAACGACCGACGCCGATACCTTCTTCGCGATGTCTTCCGAGGCCTGCAGTCCCGGCCTGAGCGCCACATAAAGGTCCGGTACCTTGCCCTTGATCGGGTCCGCAACCGGCACCACCGCCGCTTCGACCACTTCGGGAACCAGCAGCGCCGCCGATTCGATCTCCTTCGTGCCCAGGCGATGGCCGGCCACGTTGATCACGTCGTCGATTCGCCCGAGGATGCGGTAGTAGCCGTCTTTGGCCTGCACGGCGCCGTCGCCGGCCATGTAGGGCCAGTCGCGCCAATCCTTGCTCTTCGGGTTTTTGCAGTAGCGCGAGTAATAGACCCGCACGAAGCGGTCCGGATCCTTCCAGATTGTCTGCATGATGCCGGGCCACGGATTGCGGATACAGATGTTGCCTGCCTTGCCGGAGCCGGCTTTCAGCTCCTTGCCTTCCTCGTCGTAGATCACTGGATGGATGCCCGGCACCGCGGGCCCCGCGCTGCCCGGCTTCATTTTGTGAATGCCCGGCATCGTCGTGCAGAGGAACCCGCCGGTTTCGGTCTGCCACCAAGTGTCGACGATCACGGCGTGCTTCTTGCCGACGACGTTGAAGTACCACTTCCAGACTTCGGGCTCGATCGGCTCGCCTACGGTCGTCATGTGCTTGAAGCGATAGTTGTACTTGGCCGGCTCATCAGGACCATCCTTGCGTAGTGCGCGGATCGCGGTAGGCGACGTGTGGAAGATATTGACGCCGAGCTCCTGCGCGATGCGCCACGGCCGGCCGGGATCGGGATGCGTCGGCACGCCTTCGTAGATCACCGAAGAGGCGGCAAGCGCCAGCGGCCCGTACACGATGTACGAGTGCCCCGTGATCCAGCCGATGTCTGCAAGGCACCAATAGACGTCCTCCGGATGGATGTCCTGCACATACTTCGACGTCCACGTCACGTAGGAGAGATAGCCGCCGATCGAATGCTGTGCGCCCTTGGGTTTGCCGGTGGTGCCGCTCGTGTACATGAGGAACAGCGGCGCCTCCGCCGCCAGCTGCACCGGCTCGATGCGCTGGCCGCGATACCTGGGCAGCAGTTCGTTGACGACGAAATCGCGGCCCTCGGCGAGCTTCGCCGCGCTCGAATACTTGCCCGGATAGCGCTGCCAGACGAGCACCTTCTCGAGCTTGTGGCCATCCTTCTCGGCCTCGGCCACCGCGATATCGGCCTTTTCCTTGTGATCGAGGAGCTTCCCGCCGCGGTAGTACGCATCCGTCGTGATCAGCACGCGGCTGCCGGAGTCGGTCACGCGATCGGCGCACGCCTTGCCGCTGAAGCCGCTGAACACCTGGGAGTGAATCACGCCGAGCCGCGCGCAGGCGAGCATGGCGACCGGCAGCTCCGCGACCATCGGCATGTGCAGCGTGACGCGGTCGCCCGCCCTCAGCCCGCAAAAATCGCGCAGCAGCGCGGCGAACTCGTTCACCCGGACGTAGAGCTCCTGATAGGTGACGTGCTGGATCGGCTCGTGTTCCAGCTCGGGGACGAAGTGGATCGCGGTCTTGTTGCGCTGCGTGGCGAGGTGACGGTCCACGCAGTTGTAGCAGGCGTTGATCTTGCCGCCGACGTACCACTTCCAGAACGGCGGCTTCGAGCCGTCGAAGAGCTTGTCCCACTTCTTGTACCAGTCGAGCAGCTCGGCGAATTCCTTGTAGTAGCCGGGGAATTTCTCGACGGCGAAACGCTTGAAGATGCCTTTGTCGCGCAGGTTCGCCTGCGCTACGAATTCCTTCGGCGGCGCGAAGTAGCCTTCCTCCTGCCAGTGCACTGCAATCTGCGCTTCGGAGACATCATCGCCGACGGTTGTTTTCGCCGCGCGGCGCGCCTTGGCTTCCATAACGGCTCCTCCGTGGATCTTCCCGTTAAATGCTGCAACGATTGGCGTGCAGATAAAATCACCAAATCACTCTCCTGTAAAGCGCTCCCATGACCCTGATCCGGCGGGCCGACCTCGTCCAGAGCGTCGCCGACGCGCTGCAGTTCATCTCCTACTACCACCCCGCCGACTACCTCCGGGCGCTCGGGCGCGCCTACGAGCGCGAGCAATCGCCCGCGGCGAAGGACGCCATCGCGCAGATCCTGACCAACTCCCGCATGTGCGCGGAAGGCCATCGCCCGGTCTGCCAGGACACGGGCATCGTCAATGTATTCCTGAAGGTCGGCATGGGCATGCGCTTCGACTTCGACAGCGCGCTCGAGGACGTGGTGAACGAAGGGGTACGCCGCGCTTACCTGGATGCGGACAACCCGCTGCGCGCCTCCATCGTCGGCGACGTGCTGGGCGGCCGCAAGAACACGCGCGACAACACGCCGGCCGTCATCCATGTGCAACTCGTGCCGGGCAACAGAGTGGAGATCGACGTCGCGGCGAAGGGGGGCGGCTCGGAGGCGAAATCGAAGTTCGCCATGCTCAACCCGTCGGATTCCATCGTCGAGTGGGTGCTGCAGACCGTGCCGTCGATGGGCGCGGGCTGGTGCCCGCCCGGGATGCTCGGCATCGGGATCGGCGGTACCGCCGAGAAGGCCATGCTGATGGCGAAGGAGGCGCTGATGGAGCCGATCGACATGGCGGAGCTCAAGGCGCGCGGGCCGCAGAACAAGACCGAAGAGCTGCGCATCGAGCTCTACGACAAGGTGAATGCGCTTGGCATCGGCGCGCAGGGCCTCGGCGGCCTCTCCACGGTGCTCGACGTCAAGATCCTGACCTATCCGACCCACGCGGCGAACCAGCCGGTCGCCATGATCCCCAACTGTGCCGCGACGCGCCACGCGTATTTCGTGCTCGATGGCTCGGGGCCCGCGCAATTCGAAGCGCCAAGCTTGAGCGACTGGCCCGCGGTGTCGTGGACACCGGACGCGAAGTCGCGCCGTGTAAATCTCGACGCGCTGACGCGCGCCGAGGTGGCGTCGTGGAAGCCGGGCGAGCGCCTCCTTTTGAGCGGCAAGCTGCTCACCGGGCGCGACGCCGCGCACAAGCGCATCCAGGAGATGCTCGCGCGCGGCGAAAAGCTGCCGGTCGATTTCACTAACCGCGTCATTTACTACGTCGGGCCCGTGGATCCGGTGCGCGACGAGATCGTCGGCCCGGCTGGCCCCACGACCGGCACGCGCATGGACAAGTTCACCGAGGTGATGCTTGCAAAAACCGGCCTCGTCGCCATGATCGGCAAAGGCGAGCGCGGGCCCGCCGCTGTCGAGGCGATCCGCAAGCACAAGGCCGCTTATCTCATCGCCGTCGGCGGCGCCGCTTATCTGGTGGCGAAGGCGATTCGCAAATCCCGCGTCCTCGCGTTCGCGGATCTGGGCATGGAAGCGATCTACGAGTTCGAGGTGCGCGACATGCCGGTTACCGTCGCCGTGGATGCGAACGGCGAGTCGCTGCACAGCACCGGCCCCGCCGCGTGGTCGCGCAAGATCGTTGAGCTGAAGCTGCCCGTCACCGCGGCGTGACGTCGAACTGGCGCGGCATTTGGGCCGTCTTCTGCGGCGGCCTGGTGGCGGGCGCGTACATGACGAAGGTCCCGCCGGTGCTGCCACAGCTGCGCGCCGAGCTCGGGCTCTCGCTCGTCGAAGCGACGTTCATCGTCACCACCTTCAACGTGCTTGGCATGCTGGTCGGTGTGCTCGCGGGCATGCTCGGCGATCGCTACGGCCGCCGGCGCCTCGCGCTCGGCGGCCTCGCGTTGCTGGCTGCAGGCGGCGCGGTGGGGGCGCTGGCGCACGACTTCACGCTGCTGCTCGCGTCGCGTTTCGTCGAAGGCGTCGGCTTCATTCTCTTCGCCGTACCGGCGCCCGCCCTGATGAGCGCGCTCAGTCGCGACGCGCGCGAGCGCGCCAAGGCGCTCTCGCTCTGGAGCGCCTACATGCCCACCGGCGGCACGCTCGCGCTGCTCGCGGCGCCGCTCTGCATAGCCGCCGCGAGCTGGCGCGTGCTGTGGCTCGTGCTCGCCGCGGCGGCCGTGCTCGCCGCGCTCGTTCTCGCCCGCGCGGTGCCCGCCGGCCAGCCGGCGCGCGTGGCGTCGCTCCGCCTGGTGCGCGAATCCCTGGCGCGGCCGGGCAATATCGCCATGGCGCTCCTCTTTGCCTGCTACGTCGCGCAGTGGACCTCCGTCATGGTGTGGCTGCCGACCTTCCTCGCCGAGCACGGCGCCTCGACGGCTGTCGCGGCCAGCGCTACCGCGCTCATGGTGCTGGTCAACGCGCCGGGAAATCTCGCCGGCGGGTGGCTCCTCGCGCGCGGCGTGCCGCGCGGCACGCTGATCATCGCCGCCTCGATCGTCGGCGCACTCTGCGAGCTCGGCATGCTCGCGCCGCTTCTGCCCGGTGCGCTGCGCTACGCGCTGGTATTGACCTTTTCCGTCTGCGCCGGCGTGATTCCCGCGTCGATCTTCGCTGGGCTGCCGCTGCACGCACCCTCCTCGCAGCACATCGCGACCGGCAATGGCATGGCGCTGCAGTTCTCCAATCTCGGCCAGTTCTTCGGCCCGCTCGCCATCGCCTGGATCGCCTCGCGCTACGGCGGCTGGGAAGCGGCCCGGTGGGCGATGCTCGCGTTCGCCGCCGCGGCAGCGGCCTGCGGCGCGGCGCTGTCGGCGATCGAGAATAGAATGAACCGATGAGCCAGGTTCACGTTTGCGAAGTCGGTCCGCGCGACGGGCTGCAGAACGCGAAGCACCTGATGCCGACGGCGGCGAAGAAAGCCTGGATCCGCGCGCTCGCCGACGCTGGGCTCAACGAAATCGAGGTCGGTTCGTTCGTACCGCCGAAGCTGATCCCGGCCATGGCCGACACGGCCGAGATCGTGTCCTTTGCGCGCACCCTCCCGGGCCTGAAAGTCGTCGCACTCGCGCCGAACCTGAAAGGCTTCCAGCGCGCGCTGGACGCCGGCGCGCACAAGGTGACCTTCCCGGTTTCGGCGAGCCGCCAGCACAGCGAATCCAATGTGCGCATGACGCCTGAGCAGATGGTCGAGGAAGTGCGCAAGTGCGCGCAGTTTCCGCATCCGGGCGTCGAGATCGAGGGCGCAGTGTCCACCGCGTTCGGCTGCACGATGCAGGGCGTCGTCCCCGAGGCGGACGTGGTACGCATCGCCGCCGCGCTCGCCGAGTTCTGCGACGGCGTGGCGCTCGCCGATACGGTGGGCTACGCCAACCCCGCGCACGTACGACGCCTGTTCCGCCGCGTGCGCGATGCGATCGGCGACAAGCTCGAGGGCGCCCATTTCCACAACACGCGCGGCCTCGGCCTTGCCAACGCGCTCGCCGCCTATGAGGAAGGCGTGCGCCACTTCGATAGCTCGCTCGCGGGCCTCGGTGGCTGCCCGTTCGCACCGGGCGCGAGCGGTAACGTGATCACCGAGGATCTCGTGTTCATGTTCGAAGCGATGGGCGTCTCGACCGGCATCGATCTCGCGAAGCTGTTCGGCGCGCGCAAGATCCTGGTGGACGCCATTCCCGACGAACCGGTCTACGGCCATACGCCGCTCGCCGGCCTGCCCAAAGGATTCCGTGCCGCTGCTTGAGGGCGTGCGCGTGGTCGAGTTCGCGCACATGGTGATGGGCCCCTCGTGCGGGCTGCTGCTGGCCGATCTCGGCGCCGAGGTGATCAAGGTCGAGCCGCTGGAAGGCGACAACACGCGGCGCCTGGAGCACGCCGGCGCCGGCTTCTTCCCGGTGTTCAACCGCAACAAGAAGAGCTTCGCCGTCGATCTCAAGCACCCGCAGGGCCGCGATCTCGTGCTGCGGCTGGTCGAGCGCAGCGATGTGCTCACCGAGAACTTTCGCCCCGGCGCGCTCGACAAACTCGGCTTCTCGCATTCGGCGCTGCGCGAGCGAAACCCGCGCCTCATCTACTGCTCGCTCAAAGGTTTCCTGCGTGGGCCTTACGAGCACCGGGCAGCGCTCGATGAAGTGACGCAGATGATGGGCGGGCTCGCCTACATGACCGGCCTGCCCGACCGCCCGCTGCGCGCAGGCTCCTCGGTGATCGATATCCTCGGCGGTACCTTCGCGGCGCTCGGCATCGTCGCGGCGCTGCGCGAGCGCGACCGCACCGGGCGTGGCAAGCGCGTCACCAGCTCGTTGTTCGAAACGACGGCGCTGCTGGTCGCTCAGCACATGGCGCAATACGAGCTCACCGGCGAAGCGCCGCCACCGATGTCGGTGAAGCGGCCGGCATGGGGCGTGTACGACATCTTCGAGACGCAGGACGGTCAGCTGTTCGTCGGCGTGGTGACCGATACGCAATGGGAGATCTTTTGCCGCGAGTTCGGCGAGCCGCAACTGGCCGCCGATCCACGGCTGAAATCCAATGGCATGCGAGTGAAGGAGCGCTCCTGGCTCATTCCCCGGCTCGGCGAGCTGATGCGGCGCTATACCAAAGCGCAGCTCGCGGCGAAGCTCGAGGCGATCGGCCTGCCGTTCGCGCCGATCGCGAAGCCCTGGGACCTGCTCGACGATCCGCACCTCAAGGCTTCCGGCGGCCTGGTGCCGACGCGCGTGCGCGGCAAGACCATTCAGGTGCCGGCGCTACCGCTGGAATTCGACGGCGAGCGCCTCGCCAAGCGCGCCGACCCGCCGGCAATCGGCGAGCATGGCGCGCAATTGCTCGCCGACCTCGGCTGTTCGCCCGCGGAGATCCGGCGATTGGCCGAGGAACGCATCGTCGCGTTACCCGAAAAATAGGAGGAGCTGACCAATGCAGAGAAGAACCATCCTGCGCGGCGTGCTGGCTGCCGGCGGCGCGCTCGCGCTCGGCGCCTGCAGCACGGCCGCACCCGTCGCGGCGGGCAGCGGCGGCCGCCTCACCGGCGGCCGCGTTTCGGTGCGCTGGCTTGGCGGCGGCGTGGTCGAGCTCGCCACTCCCGACTACAAGCAGATTGCGTACGGCGATGCCTGGTTCTGGAACAACGCCGGCTGGAGCCGCTTCTCGGTGCAAAAGCCGCCCGAGTACGCGAGCAGCGACGGTTTCGCCAGGTACGTGGCTGCGAAAAAACCGCAAGCGGTGCTCGTGCTGCTGACGCACGATCATGGTGACCACATGGGCGATTACTTCGAGACGCTGAAAGTCTTGAACGCAGCCGGCGTGCCCGTGATGACGGTGGGCCAGAGCGACCTGATGCGCAGAGGCCTGGTGCCCGAGTTCAAGAACGCGGGCTTCGATCCGGCGAAGATCGTGCTCAATAACGGTAACGGGGTGAACTTCGGCGGCACCGCCCGCTACGGCTCGATGACCGTGCGCCTGGTTCCGGCGGTGCATTCCACCTTTGCCGGCTATCCGGCCGCCGGATTCATGCTGGACATCGGCGGTACGCGGGTCTACATCAGCGGCGACACCGATCTCTACGGCGACATGAAGATGCTCGGTGAGCGCTACCAGCCGAATCTCGCCATCGTCTGCGTGGGCGGCGGTCCGAATACCATGGGGCCGGAAGAAGCGGCACGCGCCTGCCAATGGCTCGGCGTGTCGCATGCCATACCGGTGCACTATGCGCACAACGCGCTGGTACTCGGCGTCGAGGCCGGCGAAGAGTTTCGCCGTGCCGCCGCGCAGATCGCGCCGCAGATGCAGGTCACGGTCATGAAGCCCGGCGAAACCCGCCTAATCCAGACCTGAGCCTCACTTCATGTTGCACTGCTCGACGTAGGCATCGCCGCGGTTCGCGAGCACGGTGCCGAGCGTCTTGTGCATGATGCGGCCGTCGGGGCCTTTGTCGACCACCTGCAGGTAGTAGTTCTGGATCGGGAACTGATTGCGGTTGAACTTGAACTCGCCGCGCACGCTTTTGAAGTCGGCCGCGCGCAGCGCCGCGCGTAACGCGTCCTGGTCCTCGATCCTGCCCTTCACGCGCCGGATGCCGGAGTCGATGAGCAGCGCCGTGTCGTAGCCGGAGGCGGCATAGCCGGTGGGCAGGCGCTTGTATTCGGCCTCGAACGCCGGCACGAATTTCTGGTTCGCGGCGTTGTCGAGGTCGATCGACCAGTGCCCGACGCTGAACAGGCCGAGCATCGGCTCGCCGACCGCGCGAATGATGTCCTGGTCGGAGCCCCAGAGCGGCACGATGAGCTGGATGTCCCTCGACATGCCCGCGGCGACGAACTGCTTGATGAAGTTGACGCCCATGCCGCCGGGCAGGAACACGTACAGCGCCTCCGGCTGCTTGGCGCGGATCTGCGAGAGCTCGGCGGCGTAGTCGAGCTGCCCGAGCTTGGTGTACATCTCATCGACCAGCTTGCCCTTGTAGTAGCGCTTGAAGCCCGTCGCCGCATCCTGGCCGCCGACGTAGTTCGGCGCAAGGAAGATCACGTTCTTGATGCCCTTCGACGTCACGTACTCGCCCGCCGCCTCGCTGTACGCCTCGCTCGGCCACGACGCCGCAAAGAAGAACGGATTGCACTGCGCACCCGTGTACTGCGCCGGCCCCGCATTGGGTGAAATGAAGAACACCTTGCTCGCGATCGCATCGGGAGCCACCGCGAGCACGATGTTCGAGAACACCACGCCGGTGATGAAGTCCACTTTCTCCAGGCGCAGGAAGCGCTCGGCGAACTGCTTTGCGAGCTCGGGCTTGAGCTGGTCATCGCCCACCAGCACTGCGGCGGGGAGCCCGCCGAGCTTGCCGCCGTTCAGCTTGACGGCGAGATTGAAGCCGTCGCGGATGTCGCTGCCAATGGCGGCATTCGGCCCCGACAGCGTGCTGATGAAGCCGATCTTCACCTTGTCTGCCGCCTGCGCGGCTACAGCGGCCGCCATCGCGGCGGCGAAAGCGATGCTTCGCATGGTCCTCCCCTAACGTGTTTCGCGCGGAACGCGCATCTTTGAATCGATGATCTTGCCGCGCTCGATGACGACCCTGCCGTCGAGCGCGACCGTGCAGTCGCGCATCGGCACGTCGTAATGTCCCCGCGTGTTGCGCTTGCCGCCACCCTGCGTATTCGGCCCGGTCGAGAAAAGAAAGTTGCCCGGAAAGGTGCGCGCGGCCGCGCGATGGCGCTCCGGCAGATCGCCGTGCAGCGCGATGCCGTACCAGAGCGCCTGGGGATTCATGCCCCAGCCGAGATGCGAGACGGCGTACGGGTCGCGATCGCTCGCCGATGACTTCCCATCGTCGAGCCAGTCGCGCATCAGCTTCGCGTCCACGCCGCCCTGCAGCTCCACGATGTGTCCCTCGCGGAGGGTGAGCTTCACCGGATCGGCGACATAGCGGCAGTACGGCAGGATGACGATGTCGCCCGGCTGCAGGACCACCGTGCCGTGCGCGCTGCCCTCGTTCGGGAACGTGTGGATATGGCCGCCGCCCCAGTGGTCGAAGTGGGCGCGCTCATCCGCATAGCCCCACTGCGTCATTACCGGGTATTCGCCGCACTCGTAGGTGAGATCGGTGCCCGCCTCGCTGGTCACCTGCACGCGCTTTGTGCGCTTATAAAGTGACTCGGCGTGTTTGCACGCATCTTTCAGCCCGGCGGGCGACATCAGCTGCTCGAGATCGTCCGGCGCGTCGATGATCATGAGCACGCGTGCGCCGCCGTCCATCACCTGCTTCAGCCACTTCGTGAAGAGCGGTACGTGGAATACGACGACCAGGTCGGCCGCGCGCACCGCTTCGAGCGTGCCTTTGCACTGGCCGATCGTCGGCACGCCGACCTTGGTCCACGAGGGCAGCGAATTGACGCACAGCTCGTAGATGTCCGCGCCCATGTCATCGGCAGCCGCAAAGGCCGCCTGGATGTACTCGCGCCGCGTGGCGAGATCGCTGACCACCGCGATGGTCTCGCCTTTGCGCACTTCGCAGAGCTGGAATTCGCGGCGATAGAGCTGCGCCAGCTTGGCGGGGTTTACTTCCTGCGCGCGAAACGCGCCCTGGATCATGCCCGCATTATGGCGCGCCAGATGCGATGCGGCGTAGCCGGCATCTCCAGGTCGCTGACGCCGTACGGCGCGAGCGCGTCCAGTATCGCGCTCACCACTGCCGCGGGTGCCGCAATCGCCCCCGATTCGCCGCAGCCCTTTGCGCCGAGCGGGTTGTGGGTGCAGGGCTGGCTCTCGTCGAGTTCCGTGACGAAGAACGGCACATCGCTCGCCCGCGGCAGCGCATAGTCCATGAACGACGCCGACACCAGCTGGCCATCCTCATATGCGGTGCGCTCGCCCAGCGCCTGTCCCAGGCCCTGCACCACCCCGCCGTGGAGCTGGCCGTGCACGATCAGCGGATTGATTACCGTGCCGATGTCGTCGACCGCCCAGTAGCCGAGGAGCTTCAGCGCACCGGTATCGCGATCGACCTCGACCTCGCAGACGTGCACGCCGTTCGAGAACGCGAAGTTTGGCGGATCGTAGAACGCGTTCTCGTCGAGGCCGGGCTCGAGCTCGGCGAGCGGATAGTGATGCGGCACGTAGGCCGCCCGCGCCACCGCCTCGAAGGTCGCTTTGCGGTCGGTTCCTGCTACGGTGTACGCGCCATCGCGGAACTCGATATCGCGCTCTGCGGCTTCCAGCAAGTGCGCCGCGATGCGCCTGCCTTTGGCGATGATCTTCACCCCCGCGACGTGCAACGCAGAGCCGCCCACGGCGATCGAGCGCGAGCCGAACGTCCCGGTGCCCACCGGCACGGCGGCGGTGTCGCCTTCCACGATGCGGATGCTCTCGAGCGGCACGCCGAGCTGCGCGGCGATGATCTGCGCATACGTCGTGGCGTGCCCCTGGCCGTGGTTGTGCGTGCCGAGATAGGCGGTGACGCTGCCGTCGGCTGCGACGCGAAGCTGCGCCGATTCGTAGAAGCCGAGGCGCGCTCCCATCGCGCCCGCAAGGCGCGAGGGCGCCACGCCCGACGATTCAACGTAGCAGGCGATGCCGATGCCGCGGCCCGGTGGGCGCTTCCTGGCGTAGCCTGAAATGTGCAGCGCGCGCTCGAATACCCTCGGGAAATCGCCGCAGTCATAGGTCGGCCCGACCGGTGTCCGGTACGGCATGGCGCTCGCCGGTATGAGGTTGCGGCGCCGGATTTCTGCGCGATCGATGCCGAGCTCGCGCGCCGCCTGGTCCGCGAGCCGCTCGAGCACATAGCAGGCCTCGGGACGCCCAGCGCCACGATAGGCGTCGGTCGGCACCGTGTTGCTGAAGACGCCGGTCACTTCGACGAACACGGCGGGCGTCTTGTAGACGCCGGCAAGGAGCGCGGTGTAGATCGGCCCCGGAATCGCGGCGCCGAAGCTCGAGACATAGGCGCCGAGATCAGCGCGCGTGTGCACGCGCAGGGCGAGAAAATGCCCGTTGTCGTCCAGCGCGAGCTCAGCGCGCGTGACGTGGTCGCGTCCCTGCGTGTCAGAGAGGAACGACTCGGTGCGCCGCGCGATCCACTTCACCGGGCGTCTCAGCCTGCGCGACGCCCACACGACGAGTGTTTCCTCCGGGTAGTGCTTTCCCTTGTAGCCGAAGCCGCCGCCCATGTCGCGCGACACGACGCGCAGCCCGCCTTCCTGGATACCGAGCTCCTCGCAGACGTAGCGGCGAATGTGGTGCGGCGCCTGCGTGCCGCAGTAGAGGGTGTCGCCGGTGGCGATGGCGCCGCGCGTCTCGATCGCCGCGCCGCAGAGGCGGTTATTCACCAGCTCGAGCTGTACGCGGCGCGGCGCGCGTGCAAAGGCCGC
>DASQIG010000349.1:0-7204 GCA_035631735.1 Burkholderiales bacterium
TAACCTCTCTGGGCGATGAATACAATAACGCTGATGACGATGAGCGGCGAGTTCGATCTCGGCGGCGTGCGCTGGCCGCGCCCGTTCCGCGTCCGGCGCCTCGGGCACTTCGGCGTGAACGTCGCGGATCCTGAGCGGAGCCGAGACTTCTACTGCCGGCTGCTCGGCTTTCGCGTCTCCGACCCGCTCGACTTCGCGCACCGGCTCCCGGAGGAGAAACGCACTACCGTCGGCCCCACCGTGGGCTACTTCGCACGGCATGGCACGGATCACCATTCGTTCGTGTTCTTTCCGAAGGGCGCCTACCAGGCGCTGAATCCCTGGGCCACCCGGCCGCAAGGCACGGTGAACCAGATCACCTGGCAGGTTGGGACGCTGCAGGAGGTGTCGGATGCCTTCGACTGGTTCAGCGCGCGCGGCAGGCCGATCCGCCGCGCCGGGCGCGACCTGCCCGGCTCGAACTGGCACTTCTATCCGCCGGATCCGGAAGGCCATACCAACGAGCTCTATTACGGCATCGAACAGATCGGCTGGGACGGCTATTCCAAGCCGCGCGAAATGTACGGCGTGCGCTATGCCAAGCCGCCGGAGCTGCCGCACAAGTCGGAGCTGGCCGAGGTGCTCCACGCGACGGCGGAAGGCATCCCTATCGAGAAGGGCCTGCGCGCGGGCGAAGTAGCGCAGGAGAAATACGACGTCGGCGGCATCCTGCTGGGCCGTCCATTCAAGATCGTGCGCCATGGGCCGGTGCGGCTCTTCGCGAGCGATATGGAGGCGATGGTCTCGTTCTACCGCGACGACCTGGGGCTGACGGTGAGCGAGGAAACCGAATACCGCGGCCATCGCTGCGTGTTCCTCCGCGCGAACACCGAGCATCACAGCATGGCGCTCTACCCGGTGGCGCTGCGCGAGCAGCTCGAGTTGAGCCCGCACACCACGCTGATGTCCTTCGGCCTGCAGCTCGGGAGCTACAAGCAGTTGCGCGACGCCATCGACTTCCTGCGCCGCGAGGGAGTGAAGATCAGGCTGCTGCCGCCGGAGCTCTTCCCCGGCATTGACTACAGCGCCTTTGCCATCGATCCCGACGGCTTCGCGTTCCAGCTCTACTACTACATGGAGCAGATCGGCTGGGATGGCAAGCCAAGGCCGGCGCACCTCCGGCCGGAAGTGGACAACGCCCATTGGCCGGCGAGCGTCCCGGGCCAGGCCGATGCGTTCCTGGGCGAGCCGTACCTCGGCCCGCTAGGCTAGCGTCAATGAAGTAGCTCGCCCCTCGGCCGCCAAAGGCTGATCGCGTCCAGATCGCTGATCGCGGCGAGGATCGTGTCGAGCAGCAGAATCGCATCCGGCGTCATCGCCTCCAGCAGCGCGGCGTTGAAGCCCGGTCCGCCATCGAATCCCAGCAGCGCGGCCAGGATGCGGCGCGCCAGGCTGGCGCTGTCGCCCTCGCGCGGCTCGAGAACCGCGCGCGCCGCCTGCTCCAGGGCGAGCGCGCGCGGCGCATGATGACCGGCCGTGCCGGCGCGCTCGCGGATTTCGAGAACGAGGCGGGCGAGCGTCACTTGCTAAGAACCGGGTTGGGCGGGGCGGGCGCTCGCGCCGGCCTGCCAGCCGGCGACGTAGCGCGTTTGATCGAACCGGCTGCCGCAGGCGGCGGCGTACTGCACATCCCACGCCTGGATTCCCAGGCGACCGTGGCGCTCGCCCGACTCGTACCAGTTTTGGGCACAGTCGGTGGATAGGGCGGCGCAGCCGCAGTTCATCGCCACGCAGGCTGCCGCCAAGAGTTGTTTGACTGCCATGGCAATTCACCCGCCGCTGATCTCGGCATCGTTCAGCAGCAGGATTTCCCGCACGACGCCATCACGCGAGAACTGCACGAACAGGTCCTTGCGCCAGATGCCCTCGTTGAGCGTCTTGTAGGTCCAGACTTCGCGCTCGATACGCGGCAGCGACTCGACGCGCTGCGGCGCGCCGAGCAGGTCGCGCACCTCGTCGCGCGAAGCGCCGGTATGCACCCGCGCGACCTCCTGATCGGTCACGATCCGGTTGTTGCTGCCGGGAAATGAAGCGCATGCGGCAAGCGCGAGCGTCAATACCATCACACCGGTTTTCATGTTCGTTCCTTTCGCTAGAAGTTGTACTGCGCAGAAAACTGGACACGGTTGAGATCGCCGCGCGCCCCGCCGGTGACGCTGCGATCGGCGTGCAGCAGCTCGCCGCCGAGATTGACGCTGGCGACCGGGCTCCAGATCAGGTTCAGGTGCTGCGAGTGGTCCGACTGGTTGATGCCGATGGACGTGCCCGCCGGGGGCCTCGAGTTGGTGGCGGACAGCTCGAGCGTCGAGCGCAGCGTCGGCGTCCAGTAATGCCGGTACGCGATGAAGGCGCTCTCCTGGCGCGCGAGCCGCACACGACCGGTCGAATCCAGATAGCCGTCGGGCAGGAATCCCGACACCTGGTAGCGCCCGATGGCGTTGCCGGCGTTGACGTCGAAACGCAGGTCGTCGCGGCCGAACATCGGCACGATGCCGTTGAACGTCGCGGCGCCGCCCCATTTGCCGCCGCTCGCCGCCGGGGCCGACGGCGAATCGAGGTGGATGTTGCGGCCGAGCAGGCCCACCGAGTAGGTGCCGCGCCCGAGCGCGAATTTCGCGCGGCCGGTGAGATCCGGGAAGTGATCGCTGTCGGAGCGAAACGGCGTGGCGCTTCCCGGGATCGCGAACAGCGACTCGGGGCTCTCGGCGGAAACCGACCACTCGCCGCGCGCGAACTTCTGCGTCCAGCGCAGCTGCGCCTGGCGGATGAAGATCTCGCCAGCCGGGCCGCCGAAATCGAGCGTCTCCGCGTAGGCCTGCTCGTTGAAGAAGTTGGTCCAGAATTGCCCGGCCAGCAGGTGGCCGAACGTGCCGTAGGCGTGGCGGATGCGGAAGTTGTTGGAATTGGTCACCGACTCGTTGCCGTCGGCGCCGAAGAAGTCGCCCTCGATATACGTGGTCACGGGGCCGTAGCTGGTCGGCGTGCTGGTGCCGAAGAACAAGCGCGTCTGCCGCGCGTGCAGCGTGACCTGGTCCTTCTTGTGCTGGCCCGCCGTCGGGCCGACCGGAATCAGGCTCGTGTTGAGCTCCTGGTCGCCGACGCTGTCGACGCCGGCGCTGACGTCGCTCCAGATCGCATCGAGCTTGACGTAGCCGCCGACCGTGACCGTGGTGTCGGAGTCCGGCACCTTGATGGTCTTGTCGGCTCGCGCGGCGCCGCTGCCGATCAGCAATGCGAGCGCGAGCGAGGAAGGAAGAATCTTTGCGGTCATGTCGGGTGACTCCCTTTGTGGTGGACTCACCCGCATTTACCGAGGCGCTGGACCTCCTTATTCCAAGAGATGACGGTTTGGTGAATATTCACGCCAGCGTTTCGAGCGCGTCGATCACGCGGATGGCGAGCGCATCGCTGCGGTCTCTCACCATCACTTCGTGACGCGCAAAGCGGGAGACATCGAGCCCGGCCTGCCGCGCCGCGGACTCCGACACGATCAGGCTGCAGCGGTACTCCTTGGTCAGCTCTTGAAGACGGCTCGCGACATTGACGGTATCGCCGACTGCAGTCAGATACTTCGCCGAGCCGCGACCCATGCGGCCGACGACCGCAGGACCCGCGTGGATGCCGATGCCCATGCGCATCGGCTCGTCGAGCTCTTCGGCGAATTCGAGGCTCATCGCGGCAAGCCGCTGCACCATGATCCTCGCCGCGTGCAGGGCATCGCGGCAGCCCTGCGCCGCGCCCGCCTGAACGCCGAACAGCGCCATCACGCCGTCGCCGGTGAACTGGTTGGCGACGCCACCGGCGTCCTCGATCGCTCCGCTCATGGTCTCGAAATAGCGATTGAGGAAGAACACGATGTCATAGGGAAGCTTGTGCTCGGAGAAGCGCGTGAAGCCGCGCAGGTCGGCGAACAGCACGCAGACCTCGCGCTCCTCGCCGGTCACGTCGCCGGGCAGCGCAAGAGCGTCGAGTGCTGTTGCGTCCGGGGGCAGCAGCGGCGTCACCGATAGATCGCTCGCCGGGCGTAATTGACAGGCCAAACGCACGTCCGGCGGCGCACCAATGCGCTGCAGGACGACGCTCTCATCGCTGTGGGCAGCGGGCAAGGCTCGCAAGCCGCCGCTCACGCGCACGCGGCATGTCGAGCAGCGGCCGCGCCCGCCGCACACCGAGGCGTGCGGGATGGCCGCGTGGCGACTGATTTCCAGCACGCTGTAGCCGATCGGCGCGGTGATGCGGCGGCCGTCGGGATAGGTCACGCGAATCGACTTGTAGCGCCGCTCGTGAAAGTTTCGCAGCCGGCGCGCCACCAGAGTGACGGCGACGGCGCCGCCGAAGGCGAGCAGCGCGCCATCGCTTATCCGGGCGAGCTCGGTGCGCTGCGCGGCGCCGAGCTCGTTGACCGCGCCGAGGGTCTCCTTCAGCCAGGCCGCGCTGCGCGCGAGTTCCGTGATCTCGCGCATCGCCTCCAGGAAGCCGAGCAGCGCGAGCAGCGGCACGAGCAGCGCGAGCGCCGCGAGGACCGGCGACAGGCGGCCGTACCAGGGCTTGAGGCGCAGCCAGAAGTGCAAGCCGATGCAGCCGTGCGTCCACGCGACGATGAGCAGCAGCACCTGGCGGATGCCCATCTCCGGCCGCGCCCAGAAGACCAGCATCATCCTCGTATAGGAGTCGATCACTCCATAGAGACCGCTCGCGAGGTGCGTGCCGATCGCGTGCGTGATCAGGAGCGTGGGGATGGCGAGCCCGAGCATCAGCTGCGCGCCCTCCCACAGCGGGATACGTAGCTGGCGGCGCTGAAACAGCGACCAGAGCGCAAGCGCCAAATGGGTCGCAAGCGATGCGTATAAGGCCGCGGCACCCACCGGACTGCGCCACGCCGCGATGAAGAGCTTGCGGCCGGCTTCCATCGCCGCGAGCCCCAGCAGGCCGCAGGCGTGATTCAGCAGGTGCGTCGTGACGTACGCGAACAGCACCAACCCGGTCGCCAGCCTGACGTGACGTACCAGCACGCAAAAGAGATCGGGCTGGACGCTCTTCTATTCCCGTGAAGCGAGCGCATTTCACAGCGGAGAATTTTTTTGCCTTCGCATCGGTATGTATCGGTGATGGATGGCAGCTCATGAGGCGCGCCGCGATCGCGGCGCTCGTGATCGGTGTGCTCGTCATGCTGGCGCAGCTCATCGGTCAATCGACCGATGGCGGCGCGGCCTCCGCGCCGGCGCTGCCGCCGGATCTCGATACGACTTTCAACGGCGTCAGGTACTGAAAGGGGGACGGGAATGAAGCGCACACGCATTGCCGCAATGAGCATCGCGGTGTCGGCACCATGGGCGTTGCACGCCGCAAGCGGCAACGTCGAGATCTACGGCACGATCAACGTCGACGCTGAGGCGGTTCAAGCCGCCGGCGCAACGCCGGCGAGCGTGCATCCGGCGAACCAATTAGGAGCAACGCCCACCGGCATCGATGTGCCGCACCGCGATCGAGTGACGTCGAACTCCTCGAACATCGGCTTTCGCGGCGCGCAGCCGCTCGGCGGCGGGCTGCGGGCCTTTTTCCAGATCGAGTCGGCCATCGGCTTCGACAACCAGGCGACCTTCGGCACCAATACGGCCAACGGCTCGCCGGTCGGCGGCGGCTTTGCTACCCGCAATACCGATGTCGGCATCGACGGCGCCTGGGGCCGCGCTTTCCTCGGCCAGTGGGACACGCCTTACAAGGTGATCTCGGGCGCGGTCGATCCGATGTACTTCACCGGCATCGCCTACACGGGCGCCATCATCGGCTCGCCGGGATTCGGCGTCGCGCCGGTGACCAACGGCAACGTCACGCTCAATGCCGCGGGAACGACCTTCGCCAACGTCTCCAACGCCTCATTCGAGCGGCGCCAGGGCAACAGCGCGCAATACTGGACGCCGAGCTACGGCGGCCTGACGGGGAAGGTCGCTTACTCGTTCAACGAAGGAAAGTCGTCGAGCTCGGGCAGCGTCACCCGCATCAACCCGCGCATCTGGAGCGCGAACCTCGAATACGACAAGGCGCCGCTCTATCTCGCCGCCGGCTACGAGGTGCACCTCGACTACTTCGGCTTGAGCGCGCTCGTGCCGGCCGGCCAGGCGGTACCGGTCGCCGCGGCGAGCCCCACCGCAACCGCCTCGTCCCGCGACACCGGAATCAAGCTCGTCGCGCGCTATGGCTTCCGCAAGACGCGCCTCGGCCTGATCTACGAGCGGCTCGACTACGCGCAGGACAGCAGCGCCGCAGCGCCGGGCGCCTTCAAGGAGTATCGGCGCGGCGCCTTCATGCTCACCGCGATGCACGAGATCGGCCCGGGCACGGCGCGCGCGCTCTACGGCCGCGCGCAGAGCGGCACCTGCCAGCTGGTCGGCGGCGCTGCCTGCATCGCCAATGCGCTCGGCGCCCGGCAGCTCTCGCTCGGCTATAGCTACAGCTATTCCGAGCGCACCGATCTCTACGGCTTCTACACGCGCGTGGCGAATGACGCCAATGCCACGTACCAGTTCGCCAACGGCGCCGGCATCGGCGCAGCCGCCGGCGCGGCGAACGTCGGCTACCTCATGGGTATACGGCACACGTTCTGACGACCAACCCCCTGGAAGCAACGCCGACCCCCTCCCCGCGTTGCTTTCCTTACGCGGCGCCCGATGGGCGCCGCTTTTTTTTGACGATATCAGGCAGGAGGTTGGTTCCTGCCGCCGTCAAGGATGGGAGCAGCTGGACCTGTTCAAGCCGGAGGCTTAGCGCGCCAGAAGCGCCATGCCACCATTTTGGGGCTCAGCTTCCTTTAGAGGCCGCGTAGGCCTCGACGAAGGCTTTCATCTCGGCGGGGTTGATGTCCGAAACCGCCCAGAACGCGAGCCCGCCTTCGGTCCAGCGCACGACGTTGTAGCCTTGCCTCGACTCGCTGCCGATCAACGGCACGCGACTCGGCTCGCGCTCCGGCCAGATGAACACATCGATGTAATGCTCCCGATGCCGGTATACCAGCGCCGCCACGGTCCGGTGGCCGATGTAGTCGACGCGGCCGCCGAGCAACGGAAATCCGACGGCCGCCAGATCGCTCACCGGCGGGGAAAAGTCCAGCCTGCTGCTGAGCCAGGGCTTCACCGTGTGCTGGTCCGAGCTCGCCACGTCCGCGAGA
>DASQIG010000350.1:0-7614 GCA_035631735.1 Burkholderiales bacterium
AGGATCGGCGAGCGCGGCAGCGGTGGCGGCCGCGAAGCGCTCGGGCGGCGCGTCGCCGATGATGTCGATGGGGTTGCCATGCGACCACTGCGGCGGCAGCGCCGCGTCGAGCTTCACCAGCGTCTCGGGCGCGAGCACGGCGAGCGGCACCCCGTTTTCCGCTGCGCTGTCGGCCGCCACCACGCCGGGGCCGCCGCCGTTCGTCAGGATTGCCAGGCGTTCGCCGCTGGGCAGGGTGCCCGTCGCCAGCACGCGCGCCGCGGCAAAGAGCTGGGTATAGGTCTTCACGCGCACGGTGCCGCTGCGCCGTAGCGCGGCGTCGAACACTGCGTCGCTGCCCGCCAGTGCGCCCGTATGGCTGGTCGCCGCGCGCGAGCCGCTCGCGTAGCGGCCGACCTTGAGAGCGATCACTGGCTTTACGCGCGCCGCAGCGCGCAACGCCGAGACGAATCGGCGGGCGTCGTGAATGCCTTCGACGTACATGAGGATGGCGCGTGTCGCTTCGTCGGCGACGAGGAAGTCGAGCACTTCGCCGAAGTCGACGTCCGCTGTGCCGCCGAGCGAGACCACGCTCGTGAAGCCCACGCCGGCGGCGTAGGCCCAGTCGAGCATTGCGGCGCACATCGCCCCGGACTGCGAGACGAGCGCGAGATGGCCGGCATGGGCGTAGGTGCGCGCAAACGTCGCGTTGAGCCCGACGTCCGTGCGCATGAGCCCGAGACAGTTAGGGCCGAGCAGGCGCACGCCGCCCGCGCGCGCCGCGTCCAGCAGCTCGGCCTGCAGGCGCTTGCCGTCCTCGCCCGCCTCGGCAAAGCCGCTCGTCAGTACCACCGCCGCCTTGACGCCGGCCTGGCCCGCGTCGCGCACGATGCCGGGCACCGTGCGCGCCGGCGTGACGATCACCGCGAGTTCGGGCTTCTGAGGCAGGTCGCTGAGCCGTGCATAGGCCTTGGCACCAAATACGCTCGCATGCTTGGGATTGACGGCATAGAGGGTGCCTCGCAGGCCGGCTGCCACGAGGTTGCGATGCACGATGTTGCCCAGCGCGCCTTCGCGCTCGGTCGCGCCGACGAGCGCGACGCTGCGCGGCGCGAGCAGCGGCTGAAGGTAATGGCGAGGCATGCCGGAGAGTCGCAAATGTAGCGCGGTTGCCTTTGACCGAGATCAATACGGACGGATGCCCTGCGCCTAGGATGAGCTCGATGCCATAACCCCAATTGTCTGGAGGCCTTATGTACAACATCACCCGTCGTGCACCGTTCGATGATTTTTTCAAGGATTTCGGCAAGATCCTGTACGTGCCGTCCTTCGCCTATCCCGGCGAGGCGGAGCTCACGATGAAGATCGACGTGAAGGAAACGGACAGGGATTTCACCGTCTTCGCGGACATCCCCGGCGTGAAGAAGGACGACATCGGCGTCGAGATCGACGGCGAAACCGTTTCGCTGCGCGCGGAAGTGAAGGCGGCGAAGGACGAGAAGGAGGCTGAGGCCACGCTCTATAGCGAACGCAGCTATGGCATGGTCGCGCGCAGCTTCACGCTGCCCCTCGAGGTCGACGATAAGGCCGTAGTGGCCGAGTACCGCGACGGCGTTCTCAAGCTCGTACTGCCGAAGAAAGCAGGCAGCGCCTCGCGGCGCATCACGGTCTCCTGAGCCTTCACTGCGGCCTGCCGGTTCCTCCCGCCGGCGGGCGCTTTTCCTTCCTGCTCGTCGCCGACCACGATGATTAGGCCGAAACGCCTTACGCCCTGACGCGCTCGTGCGCCGCGGCGCTGAGCTTCGCCGGGTCGAGGATGTCGATTTCGCGCCGGGTCATGCCGATCACGCCCTCCGCGGTGAACTGGCGCAGCAGACGTGACAGGGTCTCCTTCTTCATGCCAAGCAACGCCGCCACAATGGTCTTGCTCACCGGCAGGTGTACGGTCGCGCCGCCGCGCGCACCGTTGCGTTTGGGCAGCGATGTGAGGTAACCGGCCAGCCGCTGCGCGCCGCGCTGCGTCGTTGCGGCCTCGAGCTCCGTGAGCACGGTGTACGAGCGCTCGGCGAGCGCGAGCACCAGCGCTCGCGCGAAGCGATGGTCGCGCCCAAGGAGCGCGAAGATGCCCGTCGACGCGATGCTGACGAGCTTCGCGTCGGTGAGAGCGATGGCGTCATAGAGGCAGGGCTTGCGCAGCAGCGCGGTCGGCTCGCCGAAGCTCTCGCCGGCACTGACAATTCGCAGCACGCGTTCGTCGCCGTCGGCGCCGCGCAGGGAGAGCTTTACGCTCCCGGCGCACAGCACGAGGACACTCGGCAGCAGCGCGCCGCGCTGCGCGATCACTTCACCGCGCCGCGCGCTCAACGGCCGGCAATGCTCGGCAAGCGCAACGCTCTGCGCCTGCGACATGCCCCAGAGGCCTGCAATCGCCCGCATTGTTGTCGAGGCTAGCGGGACGCGAGGCAGGACGTTTGACGTGGGTCAATCGCCGCTGCGGCGGATGCCGGCCGCGGCCCGCAGGCGCTCGCGGTCACGGATCGTGACGCTGCGACGGGAAACCGCGATGACCCCGGCCTCCACCAGTTGGCGCAGGAGCCGCGACAGCGTTTCTTTCTTCATGCCCAGCCGCGCCGCGACCAGGGTCTTGCTCAACGGCAGCTCAACGGTGCATTCGTCGCCGTTCGCGCCGCTGTCCGCCAGCTCATCGAGGTAGCGCGCCAGGCGCTCGGCCCCGCGCTGCAGCGTGGCGGACCCGATCTCCGCGCAGAGCTGCAAATGCCCCTCGGCGAGATTCGCGACGAGTGCTCTGGCAAAGCGCGGCTCGCGCTCGATCAGCCCGTGGAGGGGCGCGCTCGGGATGACCACGAGCTTCGCATCGGCCAGCACCACGGCATCGTACGGCGCGGGACGGCCAAGCAGCGCGCTTGCCTCGCCGAAGGTCTGGCGTGCCGCCACCACACGAAGCAGGTGCTCACCGCTACCGCCGTTGCGAAGCGCGAGCTTTACCGCGCCATAAGCCACGGCGAACACGCCGGGCAGGCGGCTACCGGCCTGTACGAGAGACGCACCGCGCGCTCCGCTCACGGTCCAGGCGGCGGCGGCGACGGACTGCCGCTGCGCGGGAGTGACGCTCCAGAAGAGCGGCAGGTTGGCCACCACGCCTTCGATGAGTGGGCGGTCGTTGCTCATGCCCCAAGTGTCGGCCGGGCCCGGGCGGGATTGTTGACCGATGTCAAATGCGCGTGCGACGCGCGGGCACCGTTTGATCTACGTCAACAGCTACTCGGATAGCCTGACGCCCAATGCGACAAGAAAACCGATCATCGGCGGCGCGAACACAATGAGCCCCACTTTGCTGGTGACCACGGCATGCGCGCTGCTAGCCGTCGGATGCGGTTCCGTGGCCTTTGCGCAGGGGCGCGGCGCCAAGCCGGCGCCGAACGACGATTTGCGCCCGGCGTATGCGAACGCCGCGGACATCGCGGAAGGAAAGCGCGTCGCGCAAGCTGCATGCGCAAGTTGCCACGGTGTGAACGGCATCAGCAGCATGAGGGGCGTGCCGCACCTCGCGGGTCAGCGTCCCGCGTACCTGTATGCCGAGCTCAAGGTCTACCAATCGGGCGGCCGCGGCGAGAACCCGATGGCCAACGCGGTCAAGTTCCTGAACGACGACGCGCTCTACAAAGTCGCGGCCTACTACTCGAGCCTCGAGCCCCCGCCACCGGCATCGGGCAGCGGAAAGGCCGCCGCGGGGAAGCCGGATCCCGTGCAGGCGGGCAGAGGAGCGGCCGCCGCTTGCGCGGCTTGCCACGGCGACACGGGCGTGAGCAAAACGCCCGGCACGCCGAGCCTCGCCGGGCTCGATCCGAAATACATCGTAGCGGCGACGAAGGCCTACAAGAACGACCAGCGCAAGAACGACCTCATGAAATCGCTCGCTGCTACGCTGAGCGATGCGGACTTGAACAACGTCGCGCTGTTCTACGCGTTGCAAAAGCCGGCGCGCGCGCAGACGCCCGCAGCAGGCGACCGAGCCGCAGGCAAGGCCGCCGCCGCAGCGTGCGCAGGCTGTCACGGCGAAACCGGCGTCAGCGCCAACCCGGTCAATCCGAGCCTTGCAGGCCAGGACGCGCAATACCTGGCTGCTGCTCTGCTCGGCTACAAGCAGGGCTCGCGCGGTGAAGAGACGATGAAAGGCCTTGCCGCTTCGCTCGATGAGGCCGCCATCAAGAATCTCGCGGCGTACTACGCGGCTCAGCAGCCGCAGGCGCCGACGGTGCGCAAGCCGGTGAGCACCGCCGAATGGGTGCAGCGCTGCGACCGCTGCCACGGCGTGGCCGGCAACAGCAACGACCCGCGCCTGCCCGCGCTCGCGGCGCAACGCGAGGACTACCTTCAGAAAGTGCTAAACGCCTATCGCACGGGCGAGCGCAAGAGCTCGCAGATGGCCGCCATGTCGCAAGCGCTTACCGAGTCGGACGTGGACAGCCTCGCCGCGTATTACGCGCGCCAGAAGGCGCGCGCCGTCGTTTTCATTATCCTGCCAGCCAAATGATCCAAGGAGCCAGACCATGAAGCGCATGCTCATCACTCTCGCGATGCTTGCCCTTGCCGGCGCCATGAGCGCTGTTCAAGCGGGCGGCGATCCGCAAGCTGGCAAGGCGAGGGCGGCAGGCTGCGCCGGTTGCCACGGCGCGAACGGCGAGGGCAAGAGCCCGAATCCGCCGCTCGCCGGCAAGCCGGAAGTCGAATTCATTCAGGCGATGAAGGACTACAAGTCCGGCAAGCGCACCAACCCGGTCATGAAAGGTCTCGCGAGCAACCTGAGCGATCAGGACCTCGCCAATCTGGCCGCCTACTACGCCTCGCTGAAGAAATAAGGGAGTCGTCCATGAGCGAGGCCGCGCCGCACCGGCTGTTCCACCACTATTCCGAGCTGCCCCTCAGCCAGCGCGTCCTGTACACCGCGACGCTGCTCGTGCTCGGCCTTGGCTACCTGTTCGCCTTGCTCTACGTGTTTCACACCTATGCCGGCCGCGCCGGCGGCAGTCCGTGGATGCTCTCGTACAACGACCTCGTGATGGCCTACTCCGGCACGGGCAAGGGCTCGCGCCTTGAATCGGCGCTGCGCGGGCCGATGTCCACGATGCTGCCGCCCGACGACGCCCGCGCGGTGATCCTGTGGGCGCGCGAAGGCGCGAACCGCGCCCAGTACGAGCGCGAGATCAAGCCGCTCTTCGAGCAGCGCTGCATGAGCTGCCACGACGGCAGCAACCCGCACATCCCGAAGCTCGGTACCTACGAGGACGTCCAGAAGGTGACGGCACAAGACACCGGCGCCGACATCTTCACGCTGGTGCGCGTCTCGCACATCCATCTCTTCGGGCTGACGTTCATCTTCTTCATCGTGGGCTTCATCTACAGCCACGCCTACGTCAGGCCCGTGTGGTTCAAGTGCACCGTGATCGTGCTGCCCTTCGTCGCCGTGGTGATGGACGTGAGCTCCTGGTATTTCACCAAGCTCTTTCATCCGTTCGCCTTCGTCGTGATGATCGCCGGCGGCCTGATGGCGCTCAGCTTCGCCATCATGTGGCTCACCACGATGTACCAGCTATGGTTCGCAGCGCCGCCGCCCGCGCTGACGCAGCGCGAGCCAACGGCCGGCGTCGGCTGAGGACTACTCGCCTTTACGGGGCGCGATGCTCGTCGTCACCATGTAGTTCACGGCGTTCTTGATCTCGGCATCGGTGAGATTCGCCATCCCGCCGCGCGCCGGCATGCCGCCATGGCCGTTGATCGCCGAGCGCACCAGCGTGTCGACACCGGGCTTCACGCGCTCCGACCATGCCGCGCGATCGCCGAGCTTGGGCGCACCGCCCTTGCCGCTGCCATGGCACTTAATGCACTGCGCCTTGACGATTGCTTGACCGCTTCGCTCGGCTCGCGGCTTGGAACCGACCGGCTCGACCCAGTGGCCGCCCGACTGGTTCACCATGTAAGCGATCGCCCGCTTGATCTCGAGATCGCTCACCTCGGGGTTGCCGCCATGCGGCGGCATCTTGCGGATGCCGTTGAGCGCGCTCTTCGTCAGGCTCGACAGGCCGCGCGAGGCGCGCTTGGACCAGGCGTCCGTGTCGCCGATCTTCGGGGCTCCGTTCGCGCCCGTGGCGTGGCAGCTGGCGCAGACCTGATCGACCACTTGCTTGCCACTGCGCTCCTTGTCCTGAGCGCCGGCGAGCGGCGCCGCAAGGACTGCGGTGACGAAAGAAATCAGCAGTATTGCGTTGGCCTGCTGAGCCATGCCTGTCTCCTTGAGCAGTGCGATTGTATCCACGGTCCATCAATGCGCACCGCGACCCTTGATCTACATCAACACGCGGCGCGGTGATTGATTGCCAAATGGCTCCTGCCTAGAGACGATTCAAAAGTCGCAACAGGGGGAAACAACAATGACGGAGGCCCGGGCATACCGCTGGGCCCTTTTCGGGGCTGCGGCGCTTTTGTGCGTCATGCCGTTTGCTGCGCCCGCGCAAACGCAGCCGAAGGCCCCCGAGGCCGAAATCTGCAAGACCTGCCATGCCGAGTACGTCGAGAGCTACTTTGCGACGAAACATGGCCAGATGGGCAACGTCGCGGGGCCGACGTGCACCACCTGCCACGGCACGGCGCTCGAGCACGCGAAGCTCGGCGGCGGCCGCGGTGTCGGCGGCATCTTCGGCTTCGACAACAAATCCGTTCCCGCCGACCGGAAAGCGGCGGTTTGCCTCTCGTGCCACGAGGGTAACCGCCATCTCGCCTTCTGGAGCTCGGGCGCCCACCGCAAGAACGACGTCGCCTGCAGCGATTGCCACAGCCTGCATACCAAGCCGGGGCCGGGAGCGACCATCGCGCTGAAGAAGCCCAATCCGACGGCCGCGCCTTACCAGACCACCGAGCGCCAGCTGCAGTACGAGACCTGCACGACGTGCCACAAGCAGATTCGCTCGCAATTGCTGAAGCCCTCGCACCACCCGATCGTGGAAGGAAAGCTCGCCTGCACCGACTGCCACAACCCGCACGGGGCGCTGTCGAAGGCGATGGTCAACGCCGAGTCGATCCCGCAGCTCTGCACGAGCTGCCACGCGGAGAAGCGCGGTCCGTTCGTCTGGAACCATCCCCCGGTCGAGGAGAACTGCCTCATCTGCCACAACCCGCACGGCGCGAACCACGCGCGCCTGCTCGCCGAGAAGCCGCCCAATGTCTGCCAGGACTGCCACGACGCGTCGCGCCATCCGGGCAGCATCTACGACGCGAGCGGCGGGTGGACGGGCACGCAGAACACGCGGCTCATCGCGCGCGGCTGCGTCAACTGCCACAACCAGCTCCACGGCAGCAACGCGCCGGCGGCGCGCGGCAAGCTGTTCTTTCGCTAAGGGGGCTCATGGAACGCAAGCTCTTATCGGCCCTCGTCGCGGGACTGTTCATTCCCGCGCTCGCGGGCGCCCAGGAGGCGCAAAGCGAATGGTCGGGCTCGGTCACGGTCGGCGTGCGCCGCGTTACCGACAATGCGAACGATGCCTCCAAGCTGAACGAGTACCGCGACATCACCTCCGGCACGACGCCGATCGGCGCCTTCGAGCTGCGGCAACGCGGCGA
>DASQIG010000351.1:0-1637 GCA_035631735.1 Burkholderiales bacterium
TGCTCTCGGGCTGGACCGAGCACTGGCAGGTGATCCTCGGCCCGCTGCTGGTGCTCTCGGTGATCTTCTTCCGCCGCGGACTGGCAGGCATCTTCTACAAGCCCGATGCTTGAAGTCCGCGGCCTGACGAAAACCTTCGGCGCGCTGCGCGCCAGCGACGGCATCGATCTCGACGTGAGCGAGGGCGAGACGCACGCCGTCATCGGCCCGAACGGCGCCGGCAAGACGACGTTCATCAGCCAGCTCGCCGGCGACCTGCGACCCGACGCCGGGCGCATCGTCTTTGCCGGCGAGGACGTGACGCACCTGCGCGCGCCGCGCCGCGCGCGCAAAGGCCTGGCGCGCTCGTTCCAGATCACCAGTGTCTATCCGGAGTTCAGCGCGCTCAGCAACGTCGCGCTTGCCGTGCAGGCGCACGCTGGCCACAGTTTCCGCTGCTGGGGGGACGCGCGGCGCGACGCGGCGCTGCTGGAACCCGCGCGGCGCGTGCTGGAGAACGTAGGCCTCGGGGGCCGGGCGGGCACCCTCGCCGCGAACCTGTCGCACGGCGAGCAGCGCCAGCTCGAGGTCGCCATGGCGCTCGCGACGCGGCCGCGCTTGCTGCTGCTCGATGAGCCGATGGCGGGCATGGGTGTCGAAGAATCGCAGCGCATGATCGCCTTCCTCGCGACGCTCAAGCGGCGCCACACGATCGTGCTGGTCGAGCACGACATGGACGCGGTTTTCCGCCTTGCCGACCGCATCTCGGTGCTGGTCTATGGGCGGCTCATCGCCACGGGCGAGCCGGCAGCAATCCGCGCCAACGCGGAAGTGCGCGTCGCCTATCTGGGTGAGGACTGATGCTCGAGCTGCGCGACATTGAGACGGCCTACGGGCGCAGCCAGGTGCTCTTCGGCGTCACGCTCGAGGTCGGTGCCTCGCAGGTGGTGAGCCTCCTTGGCCGCAATGGCATGGGCAAGACCACGACGGTGAAGTCGATCATGGGCATCTGCGTCCCCAGGGCGGGCGCCATCACGTTCGAGGGCCGAGCGCTGCATGGCCGGCCCTCGTACCGCATCGCCCAGGCGGGTCTCGGCCTCGTGCCCGAGGGGCGCCAGGTATTTCCGAACCTCAGCGTGCGCGAGAACCTCGTCGCGACCGCCAGGCGCGGCGGCCCGTGGACGCTCGAGCGGGTGTTCGCGCTCTTCCCGCAGCTACGCGAGCGCCGGTCGAACTACGGCAACCAGCTCTCGGGCGGCGAGCAGCAGATGCTCGCCATCGGCCGGGCGTTGATGACCAATCCGCGGCTCCTGATCCTGGACGAAGCGACCGAGGGCCTGGCGCCGCTCATCCGCCAGGAGATCTATCGCTCGATCGCGCGGCTGAAAGCCGAGGGGCTCTCGCTCCTCGTCATCGACAAGGACGTAAGAGCGCTCGGTAGAGTAGCCGACCGCCACTACGTGCTCGAGAAGGGACGCGTGGTCTGGAGCGGCAGCTCGGCCGCGCTCGCCGCGGACGCCAACGTGCAGCAGCGCTACCTCGGCGTATGAAGAACGATCCGTCGGGAGTTCTCGGCGTCATCGCTACCAACCTTGTCGCGATCGGCATCGCCTGGTGGCAGCACTGGCCGCTGGTGACGCTCCTCTGGCCCTACTGGA
>DASQIG010000352.1:0-4281 GCA_035631735.1 Burkholderiales bacterium
AAAGCGGCGAACGAGATTTCCGCCACAAGCGTGCAAGCCGTTCGGCATTATAAAATGCGCCGATGCGCCGAATGGCGGTGTTCATCTTGATGTGCGCCGCCGGCGCGGCGCTCGCGCAGAACAAGGCCGAGGACTTCCCCGAGCCGCCGCCGCCGCCGCCGATGCCTGAGGCCGACGAGCCGGCGGTGCGCATCCCGGTGCCGGAGCAGGCGAAGGTGGAGGAAATTCGCGACGGCGGGCGAGTGGTCATGCTGAAGGTGACGCCCGCGGGCGGCCGCCCGTACTATCTGATCGACACCACCGGCAACGGCAACTGGATGCGCCGCGACGCGCTCGACGACGGCGTGCGCGTGCCGATGTGGCCGATCTACACGTTCGAATAGTTTGTCGGTCTACACGCCCGTTACGCAAGCCGAGCTCGCGGCCTGGCTCGCCAACTACTCGGTGGGCCGGCTGGAAGCCTGCGAGCCGATCGAGGCGGGCATCGAGAACACCAACTACTTCGTCACCACGACGCAGGGCGGCTACGTGCTCACGCTCTTCGAGCGGCTGCCCGCGCAGGAGCTGCCGTTCTATCTCGGCCTGATGGCGCATCTCGCGCGCCATGGCATCCCGGCGCCGGCGCCGATCGCCGACCTCGGCGACCAGTACCTCGGACGGCTGAACGGCAAGCCGGCGGCGCTCGTCACGCGGCTTCCCGGCCGCTCGCTCGAGCGGCCCGGCGCGGCGGAATGCGCCGAGCTCGGGGCCCTGCTCGCGCGGATGCATCTCGCCGGGCGTTCCTATTCCGCGTATCTCGAGAATCCGCGCGGTGCCAAGTGGTGGCGCCTGGCCGCGAACGAGATGCGCGCGTTCCTGGACGACCAGCAGCGCTCGCTCTTGGACGCGGAGCTCGCGTTCCACGCCGGCCAGCGCTTTCCCGACCTGCCGCGCGGGCCGGTGCATGCGGACCTGTTTCGTGACAACGCGCTCTTCGAGGAGGGCCGCATTTGCGGCGTGATCGACTTCTACTTCGCCGGCATCGATTGCCTGCTGTATGACGTCGCGGTATGCACAAACGACTGGTGCCTCGTCGACCCGGAGCGCGACCCGTCGCTCGAACGCGAGCGCATGGAAGCGCTGCTTGGCGCCTACGAGGCGGTGCGGCCGCTGACGCCGCTTGAGCGCGCCGCTTGGCCGGCGATGCTGCGCGCGGCGGCGCTGCGCTTCTGGCTCTCGCGCCTGCACGATTTTCATTTGCCGCGGCCCGGCATGCTGGTGCACGCGCACGATCCCGAGCACTTTCGCCGCATCCTCGAATGCAGGCGCGCATCGTAGAGGCGACGCGCGGCGCGCGCTGGCTCGCCGAGGGATGGCGTCTGTTTCGCGCTGCGCCGCTCGGCTGGCTCGCGGCGGTGTTCGGCTACTGGCTGCTGATGATGCTGGTTTCGCTCGTGCCGTTCGTCGGCGTGCCGGCCGCCGCCGTGCTGGTGCCGGCCTTTTCGGTGGGCTTCATGGCGCTCGCGCGCGCCGCAGGGCACAAGGCGCCGCTCGAGATGACGCTGCTGTTCGACGGCTTCCGGCACGAGCCGCGAGCGCAGTTCGCGCTCGGCGCCATCTACCTCGCCTGCCTTGGCCTGCTGCTCGCCGCGAGCACGCTCGCCGACGACGGCGCGCTGGCGCGCTGGATGGTGTCCGGCCAGCGCCCGGCCGACGAGGTGCTGCAGTCGGAAGAGTTCGTGACCGCGCTCGCGGCGGCCGGCGCGCTCTACCTGCCGGTGATGCTCGCCTTCTGGTTCGCCCCGCCGCTCGCCTCGTGGCATTCGACCGGCGCGGCAAAGGCGCTGTTCTTCAGCTTCGCCGCCTCGATGATGAACTGGCGCGCGTTCCTCGCCTATGGCGCGGTCATGGCCGTGGTCACGCTGCTCGTGCCGTTCCTGATCGTCTCCGCGTTCGCGCTTGCCGGCAGCGTGGCGCCGCCGGCCGCCGTGATCATCGTTCCGTTCGCGATCGTGCTGCTGCCGACGCTTTTCGCGAGCTTTTACGCAAGCTATCGCGACGTGTTTGGGTATGATCCCGCGCCATGAAGCTTCGCGAGCTCTCGGAAAGCGCCTCGCCGGAATTCACCGACGCTGAAACGTGCAAGCGCTGGCTTGAGCACGTGCCGCTGGCGAACGTTGGCGCGGCGCAGCGCGAGCTCGCGACGCAGCTCGGCGAGTTCAACCGCTTCCCGACCGCGGCGGCGCAGCGCCTCGCGGTGATGGAAACGATGCGCGAGGCGGTGAGCTTCGTCCAGATCGAGCAGGCGCGGCGCTTCTCGAACCGCGCGCTGCCGATGAGCGACGCCGAGGCGGCGGCGTTCACGGCGACGATCGCGCTGTGGGATGAGATGCGCGCGGGCTACGAGCGCTGCCTGGACGCCGCGCTCAATCGCGATGCCGGCATGCGAGCGCAGGCCGCGCTGATCTGCCAGCGCCTGCTCTCTTACATCGGCATGCGCATGTTCCATTACTACCGCGCCTACCGCCAGGTACCGCCGGGCGACTGGCGTTCGCTGCATGCGACCTATGCTGCGGCCGAGAAGCTGGACGTCGCCGAGGACACCATCAAGGATTTCCTGAACCGCGACATCCAGGACACGTCGCCCCGTATCGCGTATGTACGCGCGGTGCTCACGGGTATGTGCTCGCCGAACGAGCTCGCCCAGCGCCAGCTCACCTTCGTCGCCTATCTGCTCGAGCGCTGGGCATCGAAGCTCGAGGTGCTGACGAAGCCCGTCGACGAAGGCGAGGGTGTGCCGCCGCTCGTCGCCGACCTCGAAAGCGACGTGTGCCCTGAGCGTGGGGCGACGCAGGGTGTGCGCGAGCCGCGCTACCTCGATGCGCGCAAGCTCGCCAAGAGCCTGCGCAACCGCGTGGCGCTGCTGCGCAAGGGCGAATCGCCGGCCAAGCTCGCGCTCGGTGAGGACTGCGTTCAGCCCTCCTGCGAGCAGCTGCTGGTGCATCTTTACCGCCAGTGGTGCGGGGCGAAGGCGTCGCGGGCGCCCGAGCGGCAAGCGGGCGGCGCAGGCGCCGAACTGTGCAGCGAGCTGCCGGCGATCCATCACTACATTTCCGGGGGCACGTTCCGGCTGCCGGGCGCGCAAGTCGATGTCGAGCTCACCCAGAAGCAACGCGAAGAAATCGCCACCTTCGGTCGCGTAAGCACGCGCGCTGAGGAGGACTATAGCGGCGATCACGGCTACGTCATCGAGCAATGGCGGATCGAAGACCAGAGCGCGCAAGGGCTGCGCATGGCGCGGGCCGCAGCGCAGGGTGGCAAGCGCCTTGCGCATGGACAGCTCGTCGGCGTGCGTCCCGCCGACGGCAAGCAATTCATGCTGGCGCAGGTGCGCTGGCTGATGGCGGCGGACAACGGCGACCTGCACATTGGCGTGAAGCTCATTCCCGGGCTGCCGACGCCGCTCGCGGTGCGTCCCACCGGGCTCAACGTGCAGCAAGAGAGCTGGATGCCGGCGCTCGCGCTCGGCGCCGCGCCGGCACTGAACTCGCCTGCCTCGCTCGTGCTGGCATCCGGCTTGTACAAGCCCAAGCGCGTGATCGAGATCCACGCCGAAGCGTCGCCCAGGGTGCGGCTTACCGAGGTGCTGGAGCGCGGTACCGACTTCGAGCGCGTGGCGTACGAGCCCGTGCCGTGAGCGAGCGCATCCCGACGCTCATCACGCTGCACCAGAAGTCGCGCGTGCTGGAAGTCGCGTTCTCCGATGGCAAGAGCTTCCGGCTGCCCTACGAGTATCTGCGCGTGTACTCGCCCTCGGCCGAAGTGAAGGGCCACGGCCCCGGACAGGAAGTGCTGCAAACCGGCAAGCGCAACGTGGGAATCCGCTCGCTCGAGCCGGTCGGCTCCTACGCCGTGCAGCCGGCCTTTTCCGACGGCCACACCACCGGCATCTATTCCTGGGACTATCTCTATGAGCTGGGCGAGAACCAGGGGAAACTCTGGGCACAATATCTCGCCAAACTGAACCAGGCGGGCGCCTCGCGCGAGTAGGGGAATGGCAAAGGAAGTGGACTTCGGTTTTCGGAAAGTCGGCGAAGCGGAGAAGGCGGGCCGCGTCGGCGAGGTGTTCGATCGCGTGGCCGAGCGCTACGACCTGATGAACGACCTCATGTCGCTCGGCCTGCACCGCTACTGGAAAGCCTTCGCCATCGCCTGCGCGCGGCCGCGCCGCGGCGAGCGCGTGCTCGATGTTGCGGCGGGCAGCGGCGACCTCGCGGAGGCGCTGGCTCGCCGCGTCGGACC
>DASQIG010000353.1:0-2262 GCA_035631735.1 Burkholderiales bacterium
AGCGAAATTGAGACATAGTTCAAACAATAGGCGGCCGCGCTAGCGATTGCTATCCGCTTCTTGCGCCGGCGCGTGGCATGATCGCGGCTGCAAGGGGAGCGCCAAAATCACAACAACAACGGCGGTTGCCGCAGGCGGTCGGGTGGTTCATCCGGAGTTCACGGCCACGGCCGGCGAGTACTTCCGCATCTGGATCGTCAATCTGTTCTTCACGCTGATTACCCTCGGCATCTATTCCGCCTGGGCCAAGGTGAGGAAGCGCCGCTACTTCTACGGCAGCACGCGCGTGGACGGCGCGACGTTCGACTACTTCGCGAGCCCGAAGGCGGTACTGAAGGGCCGGATTATCGCGGTGGCCGTGCTCGTGGCGTACGCGCTGCTGGGCGAGCTCTTCCCCACCTCCCGCTACGTGTTCTGGGGGCTCGCCGTGGTGATGCTGCCGTGGCTCGCCGTGCGCGCGCTGGAGTT
Source organism: Burkholderiales bacterium (assembly GCA_035631735.1). Lineage (GTDB taxonomy): Bacteria > Pseudomonadota > Gammaproteobacteria > Burkholderiales > SG8-39 > SCGC-AG-212-J23. The sequence goes on from DASQIG010000353.1 coordinate 469, forward strand.
CAACGCGCGCAATTCCGGCTGGCGGGGCCTGCGCTTCGATTTCGTCGCCGGCACGGCGAAGGCGGCGCGCGCCTACGCGGCGATGGTCGCGCTGCTCGTCGTTACGCTCGGCCTGGCGATGCCGTGGTTCACGGCGCGCATGAAGTCGTTCATCGTGGCGAATCACGCCTTCGGCAAGACGCCCTTCGCCTGCCGGCTGCGCGGGTGGGATTTCTTCAAGATCTATTTCCTCGCCGGCTTGATCGTCGCGGCCCTTGCGATCCCCGCCGCGATCGGCGCCGGCATGCTGCTCGCCTTCGTCACGCTGCCGGAGGAGTATGCAGCGGCGCTCTTCATTCTGCCGGCGGTCCCGATCTATGCCGGCTACATCGTCGGCTACGCCTACGCCGAGGCGCGCACCGCCAACCTGGTCTGGAACAGCACCAGCGCACCGGGGGTGCGCTTCGCGAGCACGCTCTCCGCGATCCGGCTGGCGAAGCTGTACCTCGGGAATGTGCTCGCGGTCCTCTTCACCGTCGGCCTGCTCATCCCGTGGGCCGTGATCCGCACGCGGCGCTATCGCCTTAGCTGCATCGCCATCGTCGTCGAAGAGGAGACCGTGCACCAGGCGAGCGGCCGGCTGCCGCGCGTCGGCGCGACCGGCCAGGAGATGGGCGACCTCTTCAACGTGGACCTCGGCATATGAGACCGATCCAGGCCGACTACTACGACGGCAAGACGTCCGCGCGCCAGCAGGTCTCGCTGCTCGTCGGCGCCGGGAAGCTGAAGGTCATCGGCGAGCAGGTGAACGAGATGTTCGACCTGCGGCGCGTGCGGCGCAGCCTGCGCATCGCCAATACGCCGCGCTGGCTGTACCTGCCGGGCGGCGGCGCCTGCGTAACGCAGGACAACGATGCGGTGGACCGCATCACGCGCACGCGCCGCTACGATCGAGTCCTGCAGACGTGGGAGTCGCGCCCGGTGCTCGCCGCGCTGGCGGTGGCCCTGGTCGCCTTGAGCACATGGCTCCTCATCGATCGCGCCCTGCCGGTCGCCGCCGACGAGATCGCGCGGCGCATTCCGCGCGAGGCGGAAAGGGTGCTCGGCGAAAGTACGCTGCAGGGCATGGATCGGTTCCTGCTCCAGCCGACGAAGCTCTCGCCCGCGCGCCAGGAGGCGCTGCGGGCGAAGTTCGCCGCGCTCGCGCAGCGCGCCGGCGACAGCACGCCCTACCGGCTCGAGTTCAGGGCGAGCCCGGCGCTCGGCGCCAATGCCTTCGCGCTGCCCTCCGGCGTCATCGTCATGCTCGATGGCCTGGTGAAGCTCGCGCGGCGCGACGATGAGATCCTCGGGGTGCTGGCGCACGAGCTCGGCCACGTGCATCACCGCCACACGATGCGGCGGCTCCTCGAAAGCTCGGCTACCGCGCTCGTCATCGCCGGGCTTACGGGCGACATCGCGTCGACCACGTCGCTCGCCGCAGCGGCACCGACGCTGCTCGTGCAGACGAAGTACTCGCGCGACGATGAGCGCGAGGCCGACGCCTACGCGGTGGATCTGCTGCAAAAGGCGCACATGAATCCGCGCTACCTCGCCACGATGCTCGGGCGACTGGAAACGCGCTCGCGCCGCTACCGCGGCGGGCTGCCGGATTTCCTCTCCACGCATCCCGCGCCGGAGGAGCGCAAGGCGCTCGCCCTGGCGGCCGCGCGCCAGGCCGGCGAATTCGAAGAGCCCGAGCCCGAAGCGGTCGCCATTCCCGACTCCCGCCGGCTGAGGGGGCTCGATCCGGTCCAGCGGGAGGCCATCAGCCTC
>DASQIG010000354.1:0-7789 GCA_035631735.1 Burkholderiales bacterium
CCGCCAGGCGGCCAAAGACCGGCTGCAAGCCGACGAGGATTTCCGCGTCAACGTGAAGGCGGAATTCGCCATCCAGCAGCTGCACCGCAAGATCGACGAGCTGCGCGCGGCGCTGCTGCAGCCGCGGCCGCCCAGCTAGACATCCTCCGGCCGGCCGACGCGCCCCTCGCGATCGGCGATCACGACCCGGTAGCCGCGCGCGCCACCGGTGACCAGGGCCGCCTTTTGAGAGTATTCTCGCGCCATGCCGAGCCTCGAAGATACTCTCGGGCCGAGATAGGGAGGATCGCGCGATGCAAGTAAAGGAAATCCTGCGGGTCAAGGGAAACCGGCTGGTCAGCATCGAGCCCTCGGGCCGCGCCGCGGAGGCGGTGCGGACGATGGCAAAGGAGAACCTCGGCTCGCTCGTCGTGATGGACCAGGGCCGCATGGTCGGCATGCTGACCTTCCGCGAGCTGCTTCAGGCGCTTGCGCAGCGCTCCGGCTCGCTCGGTGAAGTGCGCGTCGCCGACATCATGGTACGCGACCCGGTGACGGCCACCCCCGACATGGAAGTGAACGACCTGCGGCGCACGATGCTCGACAGCGGCGCGCGCTACCTGCCGGTGTTGCAGGACAGCCGGCTAATCGGCGTCATCTCCTTTCGCGACGTGGCGAAGGCGGTGCTCGAAGAGCAGGACTTCGAGAACAAGATGCTGAAGGGCTATATAAAGAATTGGCCCGCTTGAATCGGCGGGCAAGGGCAAAAGAATTGGCCCGCGTAGAAAGCTTCTCCTAGGTTTTCTTGGCGCGACCGGCGCCGCCCTCGGCGCCGCCGCCTGGCGCTACTGGCCCGAGCAGGGCTTCTGGAATCCGTGCCGCGCGGCGTTGCCGCCGCGTCTTGCCAATCACGAGCTGGTGGCCGCCGCGTGGCAGGGCCTCGATGCCGCGCAGGTCTGGGATACGCACGTGCATCTCCTCGGGACGGGCGACAGCGCGAGCGGCGTGTACCTCAATCCGCGGATGGCAAGCCTGCGCTATCCGTCCCTCTACGTGCGGCGCGCCTTCTTCCTCAACGCCGCCTGCGTGGACGACGCGTCCGGCAAGGCCGATCGCTCGTATGTCGAGCGCCTGCAGGCGCTCGCCGAGGCCTTGCGCCCGGGCGCGAAGCTGCTGCTCCTCGCATTCGAGCGGGTGCATGACGCACGCGGCGCTCCCGATCTCGAGCGCAGCGCTTTCTACGTGCCCGACGACTATGCGCGCGATACGGCGCGCGCGTATCCGCAGCGCTTCGAATGGGCCGCCTCGATCCATCCCTACCGGCCGGATGCGCTCGAGGCGCTGGCGCTGGCGAAACGCCACGGCGCGCGCGCGCTGAAGTGGCTGCCCGCGGCGATGGGTATCGATCCCGCGTCGCCGCGCTGCGCGCGTTTCTACGACGCGTTGCGCGCGCACGACCTGCCGCTCATTACGCACGCGGGCGCCGAGCATGCGGTGGCCGGCCATGACTGGGACGATTACGGCAACCCACTGCGGCTGCGCGGCGCGCTCGATGCAGGCGTCCGCGTGGTCATCGCGCATTGCGCGGCAATCGGCGAGGACCGCGACCTGGATCGCGGCGAGCACGGGCCTTACGTGCCGAGCTTCGCGCTGTTCGAGCGGCTGATGAACGAGCCGCGCTATGAGAAGAACCTGTACGGCGACATCTCCGCGATGACGCAGTTGAATCGTGCCGGGCCGGCGCTCGCACGCGTGCTGCAGGAGGAGCGCTGGCATGCACGGCTGCTGAATGGCTCGGACTATCCGCTGCCCGGCGTGATGCCGATCTTTTCGGTCGACTACCTCGCCTCCCTCAAGCTCATCGCGCCCGCAGCCGCGCCGGTGCTGCGCGACATTCGCCTGCACAATCCGCTGCTATTCGACTTTGTGCTGAAACGCGTGCTGCGCTCGAACGGCAAGCGCTTCAGCCGTCGCGTATTCCAGACGCGGAGCTTCTTCGAGGCTCGCGTGTAGAATCGACCGGCCATGTCGGGTAACACGTTCGGCCTCCTTTACTGCGTCACGTCGTTCGGCGAGTCGCACGGGCCGGCGTACGGCGGCGTGGTCGATGGCTGCCCGCCAGCGCTCGAGCTCAGCGCGGCGGATATCCAGCGCGAGCTCGACCGCCGCAAGCCCGGCACTTCGCGGCACGTCACGCAACGGCGCGAATCGGACACGATCGAAATTCTTTCCGGCGTGTACCAGGGACGCACCACGGGCACCGCGATCGGCTTTCTCATCCGCAACGAAGATCAGCGCTCCAAGGACTACTCGGCAATCGCCGACAAGTTCCGGCCCGGCCATGCCGACTACACGTACCTGCAGAAGTACGGCGTGCGCGATGCGCGGGGCGGCGGCCGCGCGTCGGCGCGCGAGACGGTGGTGCGCGTTGCGGCCGGCGCAATCGCCAAGAAGTGGTTGCGCGAGCGCTACGGCGTGCGCGTGCGCGGCTATCTCGCGCAGCTCGGGCGCACCGCGATCGCGTTCGAGTCGTGGGACGCGGTGGATGCAAATCCGTTCTTTGCCCCGAATGCGGGCATCGTGCCGGCGCTGGAAAAGCAGATGGATGAGCTCCGCGAGGCGGGGGACTCCTGCGGCGCGCGCGTGAACCTGGTCGCCGAGAACGTCCCCGTAGGCTGGGGCGAGCCGGTGTATGGGCGCCTGGACGCCGATATCGCCGGCGCCATGATGGGCATAAACGCGGTGAAGGGCGTGGAGATCGGCGCCGGCTTTGGCGCCATCGTGCAGAAGGGCAGCGAGCACGGCGATGAAATGAGCCCGCAGGGCTTCCTCTCCAACAACAACGGCGGGGTGCTGGGCGGCATCTCCACCGGCCAGCACATCACCGTGTCGCTCGCGCTAAAACCCACGTCAAGCATCCGGCTACCGCGGCGCACGATCGACCGGCAGGGCCGCGCGACCACCATCGAGACCAGCGGGCGCCACGACCCCTGCGTGGGGATCCGCGCCACGCCGATCGCCGAGGCGATGCTCGCCTGCGTTCTCATGGACCACGCGCTGCGCCACCGCGCTCAGTGCGGCGACGTAACGCCGCCACTCAGTTTTCCGAGCGGGCTGCCAAGGTAGAAAGGGGGGGCGAAATCAATTAGAGTTATGGGTACAAAACCCCCAAGAGAGAAGAACATGAGCAACAAGGGCCAGTTGCTACAAGACCCGTTTTTGAACACGCTGCGCAAGGAACACGTCCCCGTCTCGATCTATCTCGTGAACGGCATCAAGCTCCAGGGCCAGATCGAGTCCTTCGACCAATACGTGGTGCTCCTGCGCAACTCGGTCACCCAGATGGTCTACAAGCACGCCATTTCCACGGTCGTGCCCTCGCGCCCGATCAACCTCGGAGCGGAGAAGGACGCCGAGTAGGTTGCCGCAGCAGCAGCAAGCCGCCGCCGATCCCCGCGCGGCGATCCTCGTGTGCCTGGACTTCGGCGACGCCGAGTACGAAGAGCGCGTCGCGGAAATCGTGCGCCTGGCCGAGAGCGCGGGCGTCGTGCGCCACCGCGTGATTGGCGGCCGACGCAGCCGGCCGGACCCGAAGTTCTACGCCGGCGCCGGCAAGGTGGAGCAGATCGCGCGCGCCGTCCAGGAGCTGAACGCGGCGTTCGTGGTCTTCAACCACGAGCTCTCGCCCGCGCAGCAGCGAAACGTCGAGCGCGAGGTACGGGCGCGGGTGCTGGATCGCACCGAGCTGATCCTCGAGATCTTTGCGCAGCGCGCGCAGACCAGCGAGGGCAAGCTCCAGGTCGAGCTAGCCCGGCTCGAGCACCTCTCGACGCGCCTGGTGCGCGGCTGGACGCACCTCGAGCGCCAGCGCGGCGGCCTCGGCAAGCTGGGCGGCCCGGGCGAAACGCAGCTCGAGCTCGACCGGCGCTACATTGCCACGCGCGTGAAAACGCTCAAGGGCAAGCTGCAGCAGCTGCAGAAGCAGCGCACCGTGCAGCGGCGCGGCCGCGTGCGCCGCGACGTGCTCTCGGTGTCCATCGTCGGATATACGAACGCCGGCAAGTCCACGCTTTTCAACGCGCTCGCGGCCGCGCGCGCCTACGAGGCCGATCAGCTCTTCGCTACCCTCGACACCACCACGCGCCGCATCTGGCTGCCGCCGGCGAACCCGGTCGTGCTGTCGGACACCGTCGGCTTCATACGCGACCTGCCGCATACGCTGGTCGAAGCGTTCCGCGCCACGCTCGAGGAGACGGTGCGCGCCGATTTGCTCCTGCATGTCGTGGACGCATCATCGCCCGTGCGCGACGCGCAGGCGGCGGAGGTGGACAAGGTGCTTGCCGAAATCGGCGCCGACCAGGCGCCGCGCATCATCGTCTGGAACAAGATCGACGCGGCAGGGCTGGAACGGCGGGTCGCGCGCGACCAGTATGGTAGGATTTCCCGCGTCTACGTGAGCGCTCGCACCGGCGCCGGTCTGGAGGAGCTGCGCGGCGCCATCGCCGAGTTCGGCGCGGCGCGCGCGACCGAGCGCAGACCTTCCAAAGAATCCATAAGCTTCTAGCGCAATGTCCTTGAACGACCCTAACTGGGGACGCGGCGGTTCCCGCGGGCCGCAGGGGCCCGGCGGCGGCAATCAGGGTCCGCCGGACCTCGACGAGCTGTGGCGCAACTTCAACCGCCGGCTCTCGGAGATCTTTCGCCGGCGCGGCCGCGGCGCGGGCGACGAGCCGCCGCGGCCGCCCGGCGGACGCGGACTGGGCGGCGGCGCGGGCGCGCTGGTCGCGCTGCTGCTTGCCGTGTGGCTGGCGAGCGGCTTCTTCATCGTCGTCGAAGGCCAGCGTGGCGTGGTGCTGTCGTTCGGCAAATTCTCGGACGAGCGCATGCCGGGCCTGCGCTGGCGCTGGCCGTGGCCGATCCAGTCGCACGAGATCGTCAACCTGTCGCAGGTGCGCACGCTCGAGGTCGGCTATCGCAACAACGTGCGCACCAAGGTGCTGAAAGAGTCGCTCATGCTGACGGACGACGAGAACATCGTCGACCTGCAGTTCGCCGTGCAGTACATCGTGAAGGACGCGCAGGCCTACATCTTCAACGTGCGCCGCCCCGACGAGTCCGCGATGCAGATTGCCGAGACCGCGATGCGCGAGGTGATCGGCAAGAACCGCATGGACGCGATCCTCTACGAGACGCAGGTCGACATCGCCAACAAGGCGCGCGACCTGATGCAGCTGATCCACGACCGCTACAACACCGGCATCCAGGTAAGCGCGGTGACCCTGCAGAACGCGCAGCCGCCCGAGCAGGTGCAGGCGGCGTTCGACGATGCGGTGAAGGCGGGGCAGGATCGCGAGCGCCAGAAGAACGAAGGCCAGGCGTACGCCAACGACGTCATCCCGCGCGCGCGCGGCGCCGCTTCGCGCCTTGCGCAGGAGGCCGAAGGCTACAAGCAGCGCGTGATCGCCAACGCCGAGGGCGAGGCGGCGCGCTTTCGGCAGGTGCTCGCCGAGTACGCCAAGGCGCCGCAGGTGACGCGCGAGAGGATCTACATCGACACGATGCGCGAGATCCTCTCCTCCAACAACAAGGTCATGATGGACTACCGCGGTTCGGGCAATCTGCTGCTGCTGCCGCTCGAGAAGCTCCTGCAGCAGGCGGGCAGCCCCAGCCCGTCCGAAGCGCAGGCGGCGCAGCGCCCGGCCGAGCCGCAAGGGGCCGAGGCGAGCCCGCGCTCGCGCGAGAGCCTGCGCAACCGCGAGCGGGTCGACCGATGAGAGCCGTCGGACCGATCCTCGCGCTCCTGGTGCTCGTGGCGCTGCTCATCTCGGGCGCGCTCTACACCGTCGATCAGCGGCAGAACGCCATCGTGTTCCAGCTCGGCGAGATCAAGGAGGTGGTGAGCAAGCCGGGGCTGCACCTCAAGTGGCCGCTGCTGCAGAACGTGCGCACCTTCGACATGCGCATCCTCACCTACGATGACGCCGAGCCGCTGCGCTTTCTCACCCAGGGCAACCGTCCGGTGCTGGTCGACTCGTTCGTCAAGTGGCACATCATCGACGTGCGCCAGTACTACGTGAGCGTGCAGGGCGACGAGTTCCGCGCGCAAACGCGCATCCGCCAGACCGTCTCCGGCACGCTGCGCGACGAGTTCGGCATCCGCGGCGTGCACGAGGTGGTGTCGGGCGAGCGCGAGCAGATCATGTCGCGCGTGCGCGAGAAGGTCGACCAGGACCTGAAGCGGATCGGCGTCGGCGTGGTCGACGTGCGCCTCAAGCGCGTCGACCTGCCGCAGGAAGTCAGCGAATCGGTCTATCGCCGCATGGAGGCGGAGCGCAAGCGCATCGCCAACGAGCTGCGCTCAACCGGTGCGGCCGACGGCGAGAAGATCCGCGCCGACGCCGACCGGCAGCGCGAGGTGATCCTCGCCGAGGCTTACCGCGACGCGCAGCGCGTGCGCGGCGAGGGCGACGCCAAGGCCGCGGCGATCTACGCCGCGGCGTTCTCGCAGAACCCGGAATTCTTCTCCTTCTACCGCAGCATGGAGGCCTACCGCTCGACGTTCCGCGGCAGGAGCGACCTCATGCTGCTCGAGACCAACTCGGACTTCCTGCGCTACTTCAGGGACTCGCTCGGCCGGCAAACAGGACAACCGCGGGGACAACCGCCGCAAACTCCCGGCAAGTGAGCGATGGGCACGACGTTCCTCATGGCGTTCGCCCTGATGCTCGTGCTCGAAGGGGTGCTGCCGTTCGTCGCGCCGGGCCTGTGGCGCGACACCTTCCGGCGCATCACGCAGATGACCGACGGGCAGATCCGCTTCGTCGGCCTTTCCTCCATCATCGTCGGCCTGCTGCTGCTCGTCTGGGCGCGAAGTTAGGAAAAAGAGGGAGAGCGACGCCTCATGCGCTGGCTCCTGCCTGAGTACGTCGAAGACATTCTGCCCGCGGCAGCGATGCGCATGGAGCGGCTGCGCCGGCGCGTGCTCGATCTCTTCTTCAAGCACGGCTATGAGCTCGTCATGCCGCCGCTGCTCGAGTACATGGATTCGCTCCTCACCGGCACGGGGCACGACCTCGAGCTACGCACCTTCAAGGTAGTCGACCAGTTCTCCGGGCGCATGATGGGCGTGCGCGCCGATATCACGCCGCAGGTGGCGCGCATCGACGCGCACCTTCTCAACCGCAAGGGCGTGACGCGCCTTTGCTATTGCGGCAGCGTGCTGCATACGCGGCCGGCAGCCCCGGGTGCCACGCGCGAGCCGATCCAGCTCGGCGCCGAGATCTACGGCGCCGCCGGCGTCGAGGCGGACCTCGAGATCCAGCGCCTGCTTTGCGACGCGCTGCGGCTTGCGCAATTACGCGGCCTGCGCCTCGACATCGGCCACGTGGCGGTGTTCCGCTCACTCGCGCATGCCGCCAAGGCGGACGCCGAGCTCGAGCTGCAGCTTTTCGAGGCGCTGCAGAAGAAGGATCTGCCGGAGCTGCGGAGCCTCTCGCGCAGGCTCGACGCGCCCAGCCGCGAGGCGCTCGAGCTGCTGCCCGAGCTCTACGGCGGGGTCGAAGTGCTCGACACGGCGCAAAAGCGCCTGCCGAAGCTGCCGGCGCTCACGCAGGCGCTGAAGACCCTGCGCGCGCTCGCCAAGGCATGCCCGGTGCCGATCAGCTTCGATCTCGCGGAGTTGCGCGGCTACCACTACCACTCGGGCGTGGTCTTCGACGCTTACTGCGCAGGGGTCACGGGTCCCGTTGCGCGCGGCGGACGTTACGACGAAGTGGGCAAGGCCTTTGGTCGCGCGCGGCCGGCGACCGGG
>DASQIG010000355.1:0-2726 GCA_035631735.1 Burkholderiales bacterium
ACGTGTGGGACACGCAAAACGACATGTTCTGCGCGCTGATCGGCGCCATCCTCGCGCTCGCGGCTCTCTCGCGCGTGCAGGCTGCGCAGATCCGCGCGCTGCAGTCGCGGCCGGTCCGGCCTTTCTAAAGGATCACTTAAGCGGCGGCGAACTCGGAGCCCGAGCACGGCTCTATACTCCGCCATGCCCGTGCGCACCGAAATCCGCGAAGGGCTCGTGCCGGTCATGATCTACACGACCGAGCTCGAGGCCGCGGCGCGCCAGCAGCTCGTCAACATCTCGAAGCTGCCGATCGTGCACCACCATGTCGCCGCGATGCCCGACGTGCATCTGGGCATCGGCGCGACCGTCGGCTCGGTGATACCGACGAAGCAGGCGATCATTCCCGCCGCGGTCGGCGTCGACATCGGCTGCGGCATGATCGCGCTGCGGCTCTCGCTCACCGCTAACGACTTTGATGAAGACCGTCTGCGCAAGGTGTTCAACCAGATCAGCCGCGACGTGCCCGTGGGCTTCGAGAGCCACAAGGATCGCGACGCGCGCACGCATGCCGCGAAGCGCTTCGACAAGGGGCTGCGGCGCATCATGGAGCGCCATCCGGGCATTCAGAAGCGCGTCGGCAAGAAGGCGAGCTGGGTCAATCAGCTCGGCACGCTCGGCGGCGGCAACCACTTCATCGAGGTGTGCCTGGATGAAGCAAGCCGCGCCTGGGTGATGCTGCATTCGGGCAGCCGCGGCATCGGCAACGCGATCGGCTCGTACTTCATCGAGCTTGCGCGGCGTGATGCCGAGCGGGCGCAGCTCCATCTCCCGGACCGGGACCTGGCTTATTTCCCCGAAGGCGCGCAGCACTTCGACGACTATGTCGAGGCCGTCGGCTGGGCGCAGGACTACGCGCGCGTCAACCGCGAGGAGATGATGGAGCTTGTCACCGACGCCATGCACCGGCATCTGCCGCCATTTGAAGCGACGGGCGAGGCGGTGAACTGCCATCACAACTACGTCGAGCGCGAGCGCCACTATGGCGAGGACGTGTGGCTCACGCGCAAGGGCGCGATCCGCGCCGGCCGCGGCGAGCTCGGCATCATCCCCGGGAGCATGGGCGCGCGAAGCTATATCGTGCGCGGCACCGGGAACGCCGAGAGCTTCCAGTCGTGCGCGCATGGCGCCGGACGCAGGATGAGCCGCAACGCCGCGCAGAAGCACTTCTCGATCGCCGATCTGCAGGTGCAGACGCAGGGCGTCATCTGCCGCAAGGACAAGGGCGTGCTCGACGAGATTCCCGGCGCATACAAGAACATCGACGAGGTGATGGCGCACCAGGGGGACCTCGTCGAGGTCGTGCACACGCTGAAGCAGGTGCTCTGCGTAAAGGGCTGAATTCCGACCCTGGCTCCGAATCCCAAAGGTGTAGGGCGGCTGACGCTGGTGCTCGGCCTGGTGATGGCGATCGGGCCGCTCGCCATCGACATGTACCTGCCGGCGCTGCCGACGCTCGCCACCGAGTTCAAGGTCGATGCGGCGCGCGTGCAGCACACGCTCTCGGCCTATCTCCTCGGTCTCGCCATCGGCCAGTTCGCCTTCGGGCCGATCGCCGATCGCTATGGCCGCAAACCGCCGCTGCTGGGTGGGCTCGCGGTGTTCACGGTGGCGTCGGTGGGCTGCCTGCTCGCCGGGACGATGGAGCATTTCGTGGTGCTGCGCTTCGCGCAGGCGCTCGGCGGGGCGTCGGGCATGGTGGTGATCCGCGCGGTGATCCGCGACAAGTTCGACGAGATGCAGTCGGCGCGCGTGCTGTCGCTCATGATGCTGGTGATGGGCGCGGCGCCGATCCTGGCGCCGCTCGCGGGCGGCTGGCTGCTGGTGAACGGCTCCTGGCACTGGATCTTCGCGTTCCTCGCCGCCTACACCGTGGTGTGCATCTGCCTGGTGGCGATGTTCCTCGAGGAGACGCATCCGGTGCATCGGCGAAGCGCGACGCTCGCGCGCGCGCTCGCCGCGGCGGCGCCGCTGTTCGCCGACCGGCGCTTCTTCGGGCCGGTGATCGTCTTCATCGCGCCGTTCGGCGCGTTCTTCGCGTATCTCGCGGCGGCGCCGTTTGTCTACATCGAGCATTTCGGTGTCGCTGCGGAAAACTTCGGCTGGTACTTCGGCGCCGGCGCAGCGAGCTTCATCATCGTGTCGCAGGTGAACCGCCGCATGGTGGCGCGCCACGGCGTGCGGCGGGTGCTCGGTTGGGGCGTCTACGGGCTCGCGGCCAGCGCGACGGCGCTGCTCGCCTGCGCGGCGAGCGGGCTGTTCGGCTTCGCGGGCGTCTTCATCCCGATCTTCGGCATCGTCGGCAGCATCGGCTTCATCGCCTCCAATGCCACCTCGGTGGCGATGGCGCCCTTCGGCGAGCGGGCCGGCGCCGCCTCGTCGCTGCTCGGCGCCACCCAGTCGGCTTTCGGGGTGGCGGCGAGCGCAGCGGTCGGCTGGATCGGCAACCGCGGCCCGGTGCCGATGGCGACTGTCATGTTCGCGTGCGCTGCCACGGCTTTCCTGGCGTACGCTTTGCTCGTCCGCACGCCAAGGAGTGCTCCATGACGTCGATCTACCGCCGCCGCCTCGTCGGCGCGGCCGTCCTTCTCCCGCTCACGCACGGCGCGTGGGCCGCGGTTTGCAGCAAGCCAACCCCGCGCGAGACCGAGGGACCTTTCTTCAAGCCCGCGAGCCCGCAGCGCATC
>DASQIG010000356.1:0-6347 GCA_035631735.1 Burkholderiales bacterium
CGCTTGAGCGCCAACACGCCGCCGGTGCTCCAGCTCAAGGCCGGCACCGGGCCGCGGCACCTGCAGTTCTCGCGCGACAACCGCTTCATATACCTGCTGAACGAACTGAGCGGCACCGTGACCACCCTTGCGCTCGATGCAAAGACCGGGTCGCTCAGCGAAGTGAGCTCGACCTCGATCCTGCCGCCCGAAACGAAGCTCCAGCCCGGCGCGCCGCGGCCGACACCGGGGCGCAACGTGGACCAGGATATCTGGGCATCCGACCTGCATCTCACACCCGACGAGCGCTTTCTCTACGCCGCAGAGCGCACCAGCAGCACGATCAACGCGCTGCGCGTGGACAAGGAGACGGGGAAGCTCACGTATATCGCCAGCACGCCGGCCGAGAAGCAGCCGCGTGGCTTCCAGATCGACCCGCAGGGGCGCTACATGGTCGTCGCGGGCGAGAAGTCGGACACCATCTCGTCCTACGCGATCGATGCCAGCTCGGGCGCCCTCAGGCTGATCGGCAAATATCCGACCGGCAAAGGCTCCAACTGGATCGAGATCGTCGGATACGACTAGCGGAAGCTTTGTTTTGCGCGCGACACGGTGGCATGCACGACGAGCGCGGTCGCGCCGAGGAACGCGGCCGGGAGCTCTAGGCCCGCCGTTTGCTACAGCTACTGCGCTCTCACCACTGGAGGACGCAGATGACCAAGCTCGCAGTTTCGCTTTCGCTCCTGGCCGCGGCAACGCTTGCCGCGTGCGCCGCCGATCCAGCTTCCGGCCCGCTGCCGCCGCAGGGCGCCATCACGCCGCAGACCCTCGCCTACCATCCCGGCACCGGCGTCGTACAGAGCGTCGCACCCGTGCCGGAGCCGATTACCGCGGTTGCCGGCGGCTCGTCGACCACGCGCCGGCCTGAGCCGGCAGTGAACTCGCAAGGCCAGCCGATACGCACCCCGCTGCAACGCGTCGCAATCAAGATGGATCAATCGGGCGACATCATGTACGTCGACACCGAGGCGACCGACCTGCGGCCCGGCATGCGCGTCGAGCTCACTGGCGACCGGATGATCAAGAAGCTGTAGTAACTATTTGCCGAGCAAGTAGAGCTGCCACAGGTCGCGCCGGCTGGCGCGCAGCACGGGGTGCAGCGCGAGGAGGCCGGTGCGGCCGACGCTCTTCTCGAGGTAGCCGAGCTCGGCGAACTTCTCGCGCGTCGCCTCGTCCGGCGGCACGTCGAAGCCGTTCTCGCGCGCGAGCAGCACGCCTTTCGCGCGCAGCGCGAGCTCGGTGTGCAGCCGCAGATAACAGAGCATGTCGGCAACCACCGGCCCGTGGAAGCGCGCTTTCAGCGCCTGCAGGTAGCGCCCGAGCGGCGAGTCGGGGAGGCGGCCCGAGTTGATGAGCTCGAGCATCTCGGCGTCGGCGTCGAAGCCGCGGCCGAGCCAGTCGCCGAGCGCGGCGTCGCTGCGCGCGAACACCGCCCACAGCACGAGCGGCAGCACGAACACGACGCCGAGCGTCGCGTGCAGCGGCCAGACCAGGAAGTGGTTGAACGCCGAGTGCAGCAGCACGGCGAGCGCGTATCCGGGTACGAGCGCTCGCCAGCGCCACCGACCGCCGCCGCGCTCGAGCATGGCGAGCGCGATCACCGCGAAGCTCGCCGTGGCGCCGCCGTGCATCAGCGCGGTGCCGAAGCCGCGCACCACCCAGGTGCCGAGCGCCGAGCCCGGTTCTATCGCGAGGTAGTCGAGGTTCTCGACCATGGCGAAGCCCGTGCCGACGGCAAAACCGAAAATGGCTGCGTCCACCAGGAAGCCGACGCGATGCGCGCGGACGAGCGCGACGATGACCAGTGCCTTCAGCGCCTCCTCGACCGGCGGCGCGACGTAGCGCGTGTAGGTTGCGAACTTGATATCGGGAAGCAGCGCGCCGTTCACCGCATAGGCCACGCCGGCGACGAGCATGCCGGCTAGCACCACGCCGACGACCGTACGCAGCCGCACCAGCTTGTAGCTATCGAGCACCACCAACGCCGCGAGGAACGCGGCCACCGGCAACAGCGCGAGCGCCGGACGCAGGACCTCGGCCATCACATGATCTTGAGCGAAATCATCCACTCGTCTCCGGTGCGCGCGCCGGCGCGGTAGCCGACCGCGTAGCCGGCCGAGAGCGTCATCTCGTACCAGTGCAGCACGCTGAAGCGCAGGTCGAGCTGCGCGCCGATGTTACCGTAGCGGGTGCGGCTCGCCGGGTCGCCGGGATCGGTCCACAACGCCGTGGCGAACAGCGCCGGCCGCAGCCACGCGAGATGGAAAGCGGGCGTGCCGGCCGACTCGAACACGTGCGGCGGCAGGTTCGCTTCGAGCATGTGCCGCGTAAAGCTGCGGCCGCTGATCTCGTTCAGCCCGAAGCCCGGGAAGGCGTACCACTCGCGGTAGCGCTTCTCGGTGCGCGCATCGACGTAGTTGTTGCCGTAGCCGCCGATGAAGAAGTTCGCAAACGGATCGGAGCGCTCGCCGTGCGCCACGCCGGCGGCGTTGCGCAGCCAGAGCGACGAATGACCGATGGGCAGCGCCATGCCGATGTCCAGTGCGCCGCGCAACTGCGGGATGGTCCGGTTTTCGGCGTGATTGCCGAGCACGACGACGTTCGCCAGCACGCCCTTCTCGTCATCGACCGCGCCGCGCGACTTGCGTGTGTCCGTGAAATAGAGGCCCGCTTCAGCGGTGAGCAGCCGCGGCGACGTGGCGCGGATGTTCTGCGCCTCGGGCAGCGCGTCGAGGTTGTGGTAATAAGCGACGTCTGTCTTCAGATCGAGGCGCCGCGGCTCGTCGTAGATGAGCGCACGGTCGTAGCCGCCGTCCATCTGGAAGCCGCGCCGGCTGCGGATGGTGGGACCGAAGAGGTCGTAGAAGTCGGAGCGGTTCCACGCGGCGCCGGCATGCCAGCCAAGATAGTTGTAGCGCACGTCGACGTGGCCGCGTTCGTTCCCGGGCAGATCATGCGAAGGCGTGAACGCCGCGGTGACGCCGATCGTGGCGAGGCCGAGCGGATCGTCGATGTGCGTGTGCAGCCCGACGCCCGCATGGTGTTTGTACCCCTGCAGAACCGGGTACGCGCTCTGCAGGCCGAGGCGCTTCAGCGGCAGGTATGCGCCGCGATCCGTAATGAGCGATGCGTCGTCCACGGTGCTCGGCGGCGGCACCTGCCAGGTGGTCACCACCGGATGCAGCCGCGCCACCTCGGCGCCGAGGAAAGTGATGGCGCTCACGTCCTTCAGCGGCCGCGGCTCGATCAGCGCCGGCGCGAAGCCCGCGGCGGTGTAATGGAACACGATGAGCCGCCCATCGGCGAGCGGCACCGGGCGGAAGTAGCCGAGCTCGGCGTTCGACACCGCCTCGACATCGCCGCTGGCGACTTCGTAGCGGAAGATGTTGGAGACGCCGGTGTAGTAGCTCGAGCCGTAGAGATAGCGCCCGTCGGGCGAGAACACGAAGCTCTCCGGCACCGACTGGCCGAATCTGAATTCGCTCAGCGGCTCGAGGTTTCCCGCGAGGATGCGCTCGAGCGGCCATACGCGCAGGAACTGATCGCCGCTCACATCGGCGATCGATGCCGAGAGCAGCCGCCCGTCGGGCGAGACATCGAGGTCGTAGGGCACCACGCCGTACGGGAAGGTGTACACCTGCCGCCATTCGGTGTACGGATGCGGGATACGCACGAGGGTCGCAAGACCGCTCTCGTGCCGCACGCCGATGAGCGAGCGATCGGCGCGGTTGAAGACCAGCTCGCCGATGCGCGCATCCTTCAGGAGCCGCGTCTCCTTTCCGGTGTCGACGTTCAGGCTCATCACGTCGCGCAGCGCGTGGTGATCGTTCGAGTAGAAAAGCGTGCGGCTCGCGGGGTCCCAGGCGAGCCCGGTCACCTTGTAGAGCAGCGTGTCCTTCAGGTCCGCGATGCGCCGCAGCGCCCCGCTCCTAGTGTCCAACGCGCCGATATGGGCCACGACCCCCGGGTAATCGAACGCGCCGTAGAGCACGCCGTCGTCGTAGTAAGCGCGCGAGGTCGAGCCCACGGCGGTGGCGACGAGCGCGCGGTGCGGCGTGATCGGCTGCTCGCGCACGCGGCGCAAGTTGTTCTCCTGGAACTCGCGCTCGAAGGCGATCCAGTCCTGCCAGGCGCGCTCAAGCGTCATGCCATACACATGCTCGAACTGATCGGCGTAATGGCGAGCACTGTCGGGATCGCGGCGCAGCCACTGGATGATCTTTTCCGGCCCGTGCGCGTACGCGAGCCAGGTGAAGAAGCGCGTGCCGTAGAGATAGGCATTGGCGCCGACCTGGAAGTCGATGCGCGTACCGCGCGATTCCAGCCCGAGCGGGTCGTAGAACGGCGCGCCGTCGCGCACCATGGCGCGGAACACCATCTCGTAGAAGCCGCTTTGCGCGCGCCCGAGCCCGCCCGCCATCCACGTCTCGAGGAAGCTCGCCGCGCCCTCGGTCTGCCAGCGAGGCACGGTGAAGCGCGGCACGGTGAGATAGCTGTAGAGCAGCGTCTCGGGATGCGGCTGCTGCGGAAACACCTTGCCGCCGAAGCGCCGCCGCCAGCGCCGGTCTTCCTCGGACGCGATATCCGAGGTCGCGATATGCACGAGCTCGTGGTTCAGGGTGGAGTAGAAGCGCTCGCTCGCCGTGTAGGTTTCGAATGCGTAGGAGACCGGCGCGACGTCGAAGCGCAGCGTGTTGCGCGGCAGCGGCGTCGCAGAGGCGTTGCCGTAGTCGGTGAAATCTCTGAGGAAGAGCGTGGTGCGCTCGTAAGGCTCCCAGCCCAGCACGCGCCGCTCCCATGCGAGCGCGTTGGTGAACGTGCGCACGGCGTGCGGCACCAGGTAGCCAAGCGCCGGTTCGAAATAGATCAGGCGCAGGTCGGGCGTCTCGACATACGACAAGCCGAGCGGGCTCACCTCGCCCGCGTGAGCGGTAGCGGCGAGCGCAAGCGCAAGGCCGGCGATGCCCGAACGGATGCTTCCCCTCCCCCCAAAACGAAACCGCCGGCGCGCGGCCGGCGGTCTCGTGCTTAGCGCGCCTTTGCGGCGGCGCTTATTTTGCCTGCGCGGCGGCAACCGCCTGGGCGAAGGCCTGCGGCGCGGCCGAGAGCGCGTTCAGCGCCATCCTGTCCGCCGCCACGGCGGCGAACGTCTGCGGCGCCCGGGACAGTGCGGCGAAGGAGGCCGGGTGCGCAGCCATCGCGCTGAAGGCGTTGGCGTTGGCGAGCGCCTGCATCGCGGCCGGCGTGGCGGCGAGCGCCTGGAAGGCACCCGCGTTGGCGGCGACCGCCGCAAAGAACTGCGGTTGGGCCTGGATCGCGGCCATTGCGGTGTGGTCCGCGGCGAGCTGCTGGAATGCCTGGGTCTTGGCCGCCATGGTGGCAAAGGCGGTCACATTGGCTGCGTACTGAGCGTAGTGCTCCGGGTGGGCCGCGATCATCGCGAACGCGTCCCGGTACGCCGCAAGCGCCTGGAATACGTTCGCGTGGGCCGCCATCACCGCGAATGCCGTAGGCTCACGTGCCATAGTGGCGAATGCCTGCAAGTTCGCCGTGAACGCCTGCAGCGCCTGCGGGTTCGCGGCGAGCGTCTGGAAGTTGGGATCGCGCACGAGCTTAACGACCACGTCGCTCTGCAGCGCCTGGGCGACCGACTGGTCGGCGAGCTTCACGTCCTGCGCGCCGACCTGTTGCTCGGCGCGGTAGCGCTGCGCCGGCGTAACCGTTCCCGCGAGGTTGTCGCCCCGCGGCGGAATGTCGAAGTAATAGCTCGCGGCGCCGACGAGCGCCACACCGACGACTGCAATCCCGATCCAGGTCGCGCTCTTGCGCGCCGCCGGGCTGGCTGGCTGGTTCATGTGTTTCCTCCCCTGTGAAGGCGTGACGCCAGATTAGCCCATTTGTCCGGCGCTCGGGGGTGCTTCGGCTACACGCCGGCAGGGTAAAGCGTCACTCCGGCGCAGGCTCGATGTCGAAGATCTGGTCGAAGCCCGAGTACTGGAGGATGTCGCGCAGGTGCCGGCTCACCGCGGTAAGGCGCAGCTTTCCGCCCGCCGCCATCAACCTTTTCTGCGTCTTGAGCAGCACGCCGAGGCCCGCGCTCGAGATGTACTCGAGGCGGCCGCAATCCAGGGTCACGGTACCGTCGAGCTTATCTAGATAGGCCTGCACGGTCACGCATTGCGCCGCATCAAAGCGCCCGGCAATCAGCACCGTGCCTGCCGCGCCCGGCTCAATCGACAGCATCGTTTCTCCCCTGGGTCTTCGAAAACGTGATGCGGCCTGTGCGCTCTTCCCGCGAATAGCGGTAC
>DASQIG010000357.1:0-2275 GCA_035631735.1 Burkholderiales bacterium
GGCGACAAGCTGCCGGCGGAGTTTCGCCAGGAGTGGCTCGAGCGCAACCGCGAGCTGCGCAAGGCGGCGAGCAACCTCGTCGCTTCCGTGGCCGCCGACGGCAACATCCTGCCCGGCGAGCCGCTGTTCCACGGCGTCGCAGCGCTCTACTACCCGGCGATCAACGAGGCACACGCCGCGCACGAGACGGACATCGGCAAGGAGGCGCTCAGCACGATCACGGAGGAGAAGGTGCTCTACGAGCGCACCGGCGCGACGCTCAAGCCCATGGGCCAGCTCAAGGTGGTCCTCACCTCGATCCGCAAGAAGGAGCTCACGCCCGCGCAGTACAAGGAGGCGGCGCTGAAGGGCTATGCCAAGGTCGAGAGCAAGATGCTGATGGACTCCGGCATCCTGAAGATCGTCGGCAGCTTCGCTACCGCAGGCGAGAAGAAGCAGGGCTTCGACAGCATGCTCGAGCTCTACTTCGCGAGCGCCGACGAGCTGAAGGCCGCGTTCGGCAGCCCGCTCATCGGCGCCCTGCGCAAGGACGAGGAGGCGATCGTCGACCTCGACGCGCCGGAGATCCGCATGGTCGCCGAGGAGTTCGTCCTCTAGCGGCGAGCGCTAGCGAGGCGCCGGGGGCGGCTTCATCGGACCTTCCTGCGAGAGCGGCAGGAGCATCAGCGTGGCGAGCCGCGGATCCGCCGCGCGCTGTTGCTCCGGATTGAGCTTCACGTACAGCGCCTTCGCGGCCTGCGCGATGTCTTCCAGCGCGGTCAGCCGGTTGCGCAGCGCATCGACGTTGCGATCGATGCGCTCGACGAGCGTTGCGCTCGCCGCCTTGGCGGCGCTCTGCCGCTGCCGTTCGCGCACCACGTCGTTCGCGAGCCCGCGGAGCGTTTCCGCATAGGCTTCGAAGAGCGGCTGCTGCTCCGGGGCAAGCTTCAGGTCCTGCTGCAACTCGTGCAGCGTGACCTCGAGCATCGGCGTGGGCTCGGCCTTGCCCGCCTTGCCTTGCCCTGCGTCGGGGCCGCCGCCCCGATCCATGCCGCCGCGCCCGCGGCGGCCGCCGAACTGCGCGAACGCGCGATCGGCGATGAGCGCGCCGCCAAGAAGCGCGACGAGCTGGCGCTTATTCATCGCTATGCAGCCGCACGACCTGCGCCCGCTGCTCGGCCGACAGCACGTCATAGACTCGCAGGATGGCCTGTACGCGCAGCGCCGATACGTCTTCCAGCGCACGCGAGCGCGCTTCTTCGAGCGAGCGCGCTTTCTCGGTATTCAACCGTGCGTCCACGGCTAGGAGCTCGAGCTCCTCATGCGCCTCGCGCGCCGCCTGCAGGCGCTCGCGCACGGCCGGCGCCTGGTCGTAGAAGATGTGGAATACCGCTTCCTGCTGCGCCTTGGTGAGGCTCAGCTCCTGCAGCCAGTCCGGCGGCCCGCCGAGCGACTGGGCGTGCGCGGCTGCGGCGAGCGCGAACGCTGCAAACAGGGTTGCGATGCGCGTCATCGCGGCCCTTGGCCGTGGCGCCGCTCCGCCATCTGGTCCATGCGCGCGCGCTGCTCCGGCGTGAGGATGTCGCGCACGCGATGCACGGTTTGCGCGTGCATGACGGCGAGCGCCGAAAGCGCTTTCGCTTGCGCATCCGCCGCCTGGCGCGCGCGCGACTCGTCGAAACTCGGGGCGGCGGCGAGCTTCATCAAAGCCGCGCGCGCCTGGCGTACCTGCTTCATCTGCTCGTGGACCGCAGGCTCCTGCTCGTAGAAGATCTTGAACACCTGGTCGCGCTGCACTTCGGTGAGATCGAGCCCGCGCAGCATCATCATCGGCGCGCGGTGCATGCCCATCGGGCCGTGCATCGGCTCGCCCTGCGCCCGCGCGGCCGGCGCAAGGCCGAGGGCCACGCTCGAAGCAAGAAGAAAGCTGGCGATGTGACCGCGTTTGAGTGAGACCATGGATCCTCCTATGGTGGGTGGCGTAGCCACTGTGCGCGGCGGCGCCATCAAGCGCCGTTAAGCCACGGTAAAGCTAAGTAAAGGGGCTACGGCGTACGGGGTGCACCGCTATGATTTGCCGCCTATGAGCACGCAGGTGCTATTGGCGGACGACGACGTCGAGCTCGCCGGCATGCTGAAGGAATACCTGGAGCGCGAAGGCTTCGGCGTGGCGACGGTGCACGACGGCGAGGCGGCGGCGCGCCTGGCGCTCTCCGGCGGCTACCAGATCGTGGTGCTCGACGTGATGATGCCCAAGCTCGACGGCATCGAGGCGCTGCGCCAGATCCGGCAGACG
>DASQIG010000358.1:0-1961 GCA_035631735.1 Burkholderiales bacterium
CAAAACGCGCTGCACTACGCGCCGCTCGCGGCCGAGGCGCAGCGCCTGCTCTCACCCGCGGAGATGGGCGAGCTTTTCAAGGTGCTGGCGGTGGGCACGGCGAATTGCCCGCCGCTCCTCGGCTTCAGCAGCGGAGACCGCCGTGCGAGCCTTTAGCGCGCTCGTCGCGGCAGCGCTGGCGCTCGCCGCCGCCGACGAGATGGAGGACGCGAAGCGGCGGTGGGCCGAGAGCCCGCACGGGCCGCTCCTCGAGCGCATCCTGCCGCCGACTTTTGAGGCACGCGACCTCCCGGCGCCGCGCTCTGCCGGCGCGGCGCTCACACGGCGCTATTGCGTGCAGTGCCACAACCTGCCGAATCCGGCGATGCACAACGCGGCCAAGTGGCCGGGGATCGTGGACCGCATGGTCCAGCGGATGCAGGGCCGCGGCAATCTCGGGCCGCTGATGAGCGAGATGATGGCAGGCGTGAGCGCACCCACGGAGCAGGAAACCCGAACGCTGGTTGCGTATTTGCGCCGCCACGCGCAGCGGCCGCTCGACCCGCGCCGCTACCCGGACGTCAATCGGCGGGAAGGCGAAGCCTTCCGCCTCGCCTGCAGCCAATGCCACGTGCTGCCCGATCCGCAGCGCCACACCGCCGCCGAGTGGCGCGCGGTCGTCTCGCGCATGCAGGAGAACATGGCGTGGATGAACCGCGTGGTCGGCACGAAAGCGGTCCCTAGCGAGCCGCAGCTCCGGGTTGAGGAGATCAACGCCTTTCTCGCAAAGCACGCACGCCGCTAGGTTTGCGGAACCGCCATGCCGCGTTGTACGGCGGGGCGAGCGCCGATCGCGTCGTACCAGCGCTTCACGTCCGGAAACTCGGCAAGATCGACGCGATGCCACTCGTGGCGCGCGACCCACGGAAAGATCGCGATATCGGCGATCGAATACTCGTCAGCGAAGTACCGATGCTCGCCCAGATGCGCGTTCATCACGCCATACAGGCGCTTCGCTTCCTTGCCGTAGCGCTCGCTGCCGTACGGGATCTCATCCTTCTTCGCGCGCATGAAATGGTGCGCCTGGCCGAACATCGGCCCGACGCCGCCCATCTGGAACATGAGCCACTGCAGCGCCACATACTTGCCGCGTACCGAGCGCGGCAGGAACTTGCCGGTCTTGCCCGCGAGGTAAATCAGGATCGCGCCGGATTCCATCATCGGCATGGGCTTGCCGTCCGGCCCGTCGGGATCGACGATCGAGGGTATTTTCCCGTTGGGGTTGACGCGCAGATATTCCGGCGCGAACTGCTCGGCATTGGTGCCGATGTTGATCTTGTGGACGTTGTACGGCAGGCCGCACTCCTCGAGCATGATGGATACTTTGCGGCCGTTCGGCGTGCTCCAGGTATAGAGTTCGATCATGTTGAAGTGGCTCGTGACGTTGTTCTTGGCGCTGGTGATTCTATCGGCGGCGACGCCGTTGTTGCGGCGGTTTCGACTCGGCCGCCTGCCGGGCGATTTCGAAATTCCGGTGCGCGGCCGGGTGTACTATGTGCCGTTCGCGACGACCGTGGTGCTGTCGCTACTTGTCTGCCTGATCGGCCGGTTGCTGTAGGCGCGCGGCGACCGCGCGCCCAACCCACATCTGCGGCAATGACGGCGTCAGCTTGCCTTCCGCCTCGCGCTTCGCCACCGCGGCCTTGGCCAGCTCGAACGCCTGCGTGAACGAGCGCGTGCGCGCGAGCGCGTCGCGGAAGTAAGCCTCGCCGAAATAGGTGAAGTCGCGGCCCGTCTCGCAGCCAAAGGAGCTGCGCTCGGCGGCGGAGGCGGTGATGACGACGCTGTTGTCGTCGCGCAGCGGCTCGATGTAGCCGCCCGAGTAGCAGGCCGATACGACGATCACGCGCCACTTGATGCCTGCGTCCTGCAGCAGGCGCGCGAGCGCAGTCGGCGTGAGCGACGCGAGCTCGAGCGGTGGC
>DASQIG010000359.1:0-1619 GCA_035631735.1 Burkholderiales bacterium
CGATGCCGCGAAAGGCGCGATCCCGCTGCCGCTCGGCGGGCCGAAAGGCTCGGGGCTGGCGCTGCTCGCCGAATGCCTGTGCAGCCTGCTGGTCGCAAACCCGATCCTCGCCGAATCGCACGAGCGCACGCCGAAAGCGAAGCGCCATTACCAGAACGCTCTCGTGATCGCGATCGACGTGCAGCGCTTCGTCCCGCTCGCCGATTTCCGGTGCGAGGTGCACCGCCTCGCCGGCGCGCTGCGCCGGCTCCCTGCCGACGGCGAGATCCTCATGCCGGGCGAGCGCGGCGCGCGCAACGCCGCGCGGCAGCGCGACGCGCTCGAGATCGACGCCGACCTCTACGCCGAGTTGCAAGCGCTGAATTCCGATCCAGGGTCGTAATTGTGAAAGCCTTGAATAGTCTCCCCCGCGAAAGCGTGGGTCCAGTGCTTTCTCCGAAGATCATGGGTTCCCGCTTGCGCGGGAACGACGATTCGTCGCCTTTTCAGATCCTGCGTATTTGCGACTGTTAATCGCACTCGCGCTTGCCGCTGTTTCGCTGGGTGCTGCCGCGCAGGCGTATCCAAGCAAGCCGGTGCGCATCATCGTGCCGTTCCCGCCCGGCGGCACGGCCGATCTGCTCGCGCGGCTCACCGCCGAGAAGCTGGGCGCGACGTTCTCCCAACAGTTCATCGTGGAGGACCGCGCCGGCGCCGGCGGCAATCTTGCGGCGGAGTACGTCGCGCGAGCGGAGCCCGATGGCTACACGCTGCTTGCGTCGCCGCCGCATCTCCTCACTATCAACCACCTGCTCTACAAGCTCGCGTTCGATCCGGCGCGCTTCGCGCCGATCAGCATCATCGCGACATATCCGAACGTGCTGCTCGCGGGACCGAAGCTGCGCGCGGCGAGCATCGCGGAGGTGATCGCCGCCGCGCGCGAGCGGCCCGGCGCGCTCGCGATCGCGTCGCAGGGCAACGGCACGAGCTCGCATCTCTCGGCGGAGCTCTTCAAGTCGATGGCGCGCATCGATCTCCTGCACGTGCCGTACAAGGGCACCGCGCCGGCAATGACCGACCTCCTCGGCGGCCAGGTCGAGCTGATGTTCGACAACCTGATCACCGCCATGCCGCATGTGACGAGCGGGAAGCTAAAGCTCCTCGGCGTGGGCGGCGAGCGGCGCGTGGCCGCATTCCCCAACGTGCCGGCGATTACCGAACTCCTGCCCGGCTTTCGCTCCGAGACATGGATGGCGCTCGTCGCGCCGCCGGGAACGCCGAGCGCGATCGCCGAGCGGCTCTCGGCCGCCGTCGGGCGCGCGGTGCAGGAGCCGGACTTCCGGCGCTTGCTCACCGGACTGCAAGCGGAGCCGGTCGGCAACACGCCGCGCGAGATGGCGGCGGTGATCCGCCAGGACACCGAGCGCTGGTCGCGCGTCATCCGCGACGCGCGCATCACCATCCAGTAGGAATTGCGACCCTGGATCGGAATTCAGGCGACTTTGTGGCTGAACTCGCCGATGCCCTCGATCCAGAGGCGCACGCGCTCGCCCGGCTTGAGGAAGCGCTTGCGGCCCATGCCGACGCCGGCGGGCGTACCGGTGAGGATGAGGTCGCCCGGGTAGAGCGTGACGCGCGAT
>DASQIG010000360.1:0-1650 GCA_035631735.1 Burkholderiales bacterium
AGTGCGCGCTCGCGTGCTTTAGGCGAGCGAGTCTCGAGCTTGTCGTAGTGCTTCAGAGCCAACGCTTGCGTCGCCGATAGGACTTCACATCGCGGAAGCTCTTGCGCCCGGCGGTGGAGAAGCCGAGGTAGAACTCCTTCACGTCCTCGTTCTGCGCGAGCGAGGCCGCGTCGCCGTCCATCACCACGCGCCCGTTCTCGAGGATGTAGCCGCAGCCGGCGTAGTGCAGCGCCATGTTGGTGTTCTGCTCGGCGAGGAGGAAGCTCACGCCCTCCTTGCGGTTCAGGTCCTGCACGATGTTGAAGATCTCCTCGACGAGCTGCGGCGCGAGGCCCATCGACGGCTCATCGAGCAGGATGAGCTGCGGCCGCGCCATCAGCGCGCGGCCGATCGCGGTCATCTGCTGCTCGCCGCCCGAGGTGTAACCCGCCTGCGTATGCCGGCGCTCTTTCAGCCGCGGGAAGTACCCATAGACTTTTTCGAGCTCCTCGCGGACGCCCGCGCCGATGTAGCCGCGCGTGTACGCGCCGGTGAGCAGGTTCTCCTCCACCGTGAGGTGCTGGAAGCAATGCCGGCCCTCCATCACCTGGCAGATGCCGCGCTTCACCAGCGTCGCGGGATCCAGCCGGTCGATGCGTTCGCCGCGGTAGAGGATCTGCCCCTTGGTGACATCGCCGCGCTCGGCGCGCAAGAGGCACGAGATCGCTTTCAGCGTCGTCGTCTTGCCCGCGCCGTTCGCGCCGAGCAGCGCCACGATCTGGCCCTGCTGCACCTCGAGCGACACGCCCTTCAGCACGAGGATCACGTGGTCGTAGATGACCTCGATGTTCTGTACCGCGAGCAGCGCCGTCGTGGCCACAGCTTCCCCCAAAAGCAGAACGGCGAGCCGCGGCCCGCCGTTCTCGCTCAGCCGTTAATGGTCACATCGCGTCGTTGTTGCAATCGCGCGGCGTGATGCCCTTATCCTTCGCATACTGCGATGCGTCCGCCTCGATCTTGCCGCGCACCAGCTTGCGGTCGGGCTCCATCCAGTCGGTGATCACCTTCCATCTTGCGCCATCCCACTGCTGGAACTTGACGAGCCCCGAGCCCTCGTGGTCCAGGCACGACACTTTGAGCGGCGGCATGAGCCCCACGGCGCCGAGCTGCTTCAAGCGATTGTTGTCGATGTTGAGGTGCTCGATGCCCCAGCGCATCTGCTCACCGGTGATCGGCTGGCCCTTGCCGTAGTGCTCCTGCGCGAGGCGGATCGCCTCGACGGTGACGATACCCGCGACGACGCCGCGCGTGTGGTAGATCGAGCCGAAGCGCGACTTGTCTTCGAACTCGCCCTTGCCCCTGTCGTAGACGTACTTCTTGATGTCCTTCATCACCGGGAAGTCGGAGCCCGGCGCGTTGAAGCCGGCCGAGATGTAGCCCTTGGCGGCCGAGCCGGCCGGCAGGACGTCCTCTTCGGCGCCCGACCACCACACGCCAACGATGTGATCGCGCGGGTAGCCGATCTTCGCTGCGGCCTTGAGCGCGGTCGGGTTCATGACGCCCCAGCCCCACAGGATCACGTAGTCCGGCTTCGTCTGCCGGATCTGCAGCCACTGCGACTGCTGCTCGTTGCCGGGGTGCGGCACGGCGAGCGTGGTGAACTCGTAGCCG
>DASQIG010000361.1:0-1678 GCA_035631735.1 Burkholderiales bacterium
GCGACCAAAAGCAGGGCGCCCTCTCCAACACGGGCGGTACTTCGTTCAACGATTTCAAAATCGACGCGAATGCCTGAGGGCGAGAGCGCCCTAGCGTTAGCCCAGGAACTGATTGCCCGCCGCTCGGTAACGCCAGAGGACCGCGGCTGCCAGGCGCTCCTCGCTCAGCGCCTCGAGCGCAGCGGATTTCGCTGCGAGCCGATGCCGTTCGGCGAGGTCAGCAACCTCTGGGCGCGCCGCGGCAACGGCCATCCGGTGGTGTGCTTCGCCGGTCACACCGACGTGGTACCGACCGGGCCGCTCGCCGAGTGGCATTCCGACCCTTTCGTACCCACCCTGCGCGAGGGCAAGCTCTACGGCCGCGGCGCCGCCGATATGAAGTCCTCGATCGCCGCGTTCGTCGTCGCGGCCGAGCGCTTCATCGCCGAGCGGCCGAACCATCACGGCTCGATCGCGCTGCTCCTCACCTCCGACGAGGAAGGGCCGGCGATCGACGGCACGGCGCGCGTGGTGGAGCGCCTCAAGCAGCGCAACGAAACCATCGATTACTGCATCGTCGGCGAGCCGAGCTCCGTAGATGCGCTTGGCGACACGCTCAAGATCGGACGCCGCGGCTCGCTCTCCGGCAAGCTGGTGGTGCGCGGCATCCAGGGCCACGTCGCCTACCCGCAGCTGGTGAAGAATCCCATCCACCTGCTCGCGCCGGCCTTGGCCGAGCTGGTGCGCACGCCATGGGACCAGGGCAACGAGAGCTTTCCGCCGACGAGCTTCCAGGTATCGAACCTCCACGCCGGCACGGGTGCGGGCAACGTGGTGCCGGGGACCGTGGAGGTGGATTTCAATTTTCGCTTCTCCACCGAAAGCACCGATGCGTCGTTGCGCGAGCGGGTGGAGACCCTCCTGCGCAAGCATGCGCTGGATTACGCCGTCCAATGGACGCTCGGCGCGAAGCCGTTTCTCAGCCGCCGCGGCCGGCTCGCCGACATCGTGCTCGGCGTCGCCAAGCGGCGCACGGGCCGCCGCGGCGAGCTCTCGACCACCGGCGGCACGTCGGACGCGCGCTTCATCATCGACATCTGTCCCGAGGTGATCGAGCTCGGGCCGGTGAACATGAGCATCCACCGGCTGAACGAGCACATCGCGCTCGACGAGCTGGAAGTGCTGCCGCTGATCTACCTGGACACGCTGCGCGCGCTGCTTCCTTGACGCTGGCTGAGCTGATCGAGCGCACGGCGGCGCGCTTTGCCGCCGCCGCGCTGTTCTACGGGCATGGCACGGACAATCCGCGGGATGAAGCCGTCTGGCTCGTGCTGCGCGGTCTCGAGCTGGCGTTCGACGCCGACCTCAGGCGGACAGCGGCGGCAGCGGATATCGAGCGCATCGAGCGTCTCGCTGCCCGGCGTATCGATGAGCGCATGCCGGTCGCGTACTTGCTGAAGGAAGCGTGGCTCGCCGGTCAATCGTTTTACGTCGATGAGCGCGTCATCGTGCCGCGCTCGCACATTGCCGAGCTGCTGCGCGAGCCGCTCGTCGCTCGGCGCAAAGTGCAGCGCGTGCTCGACCTGTGCACCGGCTCGGGCTGCCTCGCGATCCTCGCCGCGCGCGCCTTCCCGGCGGCGCGGGTCGATGCGCTGGACGTCTCACCCGCGGCGCTGGCCGTTGCCCGCAAGAACGTCGC
>DASQIG010000362.1:0-3632 GCA_035631735.1 Burkholderiales bacterium
GCGAGAAAGTCAGCGATGCCGCGCGCCGGTACTTGAACCGCCTGTCGGACCTGCTGTTCATCGCCGGCCGGCGGCTGAACCGCCATGCCGGCCGCGGCGACGTGCAATGGCGCCACGAGCGCAAGAAGCGCTGATGGCCGAGATCAAGATCTACAACGTGGAGGCGCTCGGCAAGCCGCTCGGCCAGTATTCGCACGTCACGCGCGCCAAGGCGGCCGAATACCTCTTCATCGCCGGCATGCTCGCGCCTGGCGCGGACTTCGACGCGCAATGCAGCGGCGTCTTCGCGCAGATCGCCGAGGCGCTGAAATCAGCGGGCGCAGGGTGGGCCAACGTCGTCCAGTTCACCACCTACCTCGTGCACTCCCAGGACATCCCGAAGTTCATGGCCTGGCGGCTGCGCGAATTCCCGAAGCTCTTCCCGAACGGCGTCTATCCGCCCAATACGCTGCTCGTCATCGACCGCCTCGTCCAGGAGCAGTTCCTGATCGAGGTGCAGACCGTCGCCGCTCTTTAGTCGACCGTCGCGCCCGAGCGCCACCGGCGAGGAGCGACTCAGCCTTCTTCGACGAACACCTCTTCGCGCTTCTTGCGGATCGCGGGCAGCGCCACGCCGATGAGGAGAATGACCGAGGCGATCATGAAGCCGGCGCTGATCGGCTTGGTGAAGAACACCGTCGGGTCGCCGCGCGAGAGCAGCATCGCGCGCCGCAGGTTCTCCTCCATCAGCGGCCCGAGGATGAAGCCGAGGATCATCGGCGCCGGCTCGCATTCGAGCTTGGCGCAGATGTAGCCCACCACGCCGAACACGCCCATGATCAGCACGTCGAACGCGTTGTTCGACAGGCTGTACACGCCGATCGCCATGAACACCAGGATGGAGGGGAACAGATACCGGTACGGCACCGTCAGCAGCTTCACCCACATGCCGATGAGCGGCAGGTTGAGGATGATGAGCATGAGGTTGCCGACCCACATCGAGGCGATGAGCCCCCAGAAGAGCTGCGGCTTCTCGTTCATCACCTGCGGCCCGGGCGCGATGCCCTGGATCATCAGCGCGCCGATCATCAGCGCCATGACCGCGTTCGACGGGATGCCGAGCGTGAGCATCGGGATAAAGGAGGTCTGCGCCCCGGCATTGTTCGCCGACTCGGGTGCCGCCACACCTTCGATGGCGCCCTTGCCGAACTTCTCCGGATGCTTGGAGATCTTCTTCTCGAGGCTGTAGGCGCCGAAGGAAGCGAGCAGCGCACCGCCGCCCGGCAGGATGCCGAGCGCGGAGCCGAGCGCGGTGCCGCGCAGCACGGAGGCCCAGGCGTCCTTGAAGTCCTGCTTGGTGGGCCAGAGGTTCTTCACCTTGCTCGTGAAGATCTCGCGCTGTTCCTTCATCTCCAGGTTGGCGACGATCTCCGCTGTGCCGAACATGCCCATCGCGACGATCACGAAGCCGATGCCGTCGGAGAGCTCCGGGATGCCGAAGCTGAAGCGCAGCACCCCGGAGTTGACGTCGGTGCCCACCAGGCCGAACAGCAGGCCCCAGATCACCATGGCAATCGCCTTGATGAGCGAGCCGTGCGCGAGCACGGTGGCGGCGATCAGGCCGA
This sequence comes from Burkholderiales bacterium, assembly GCA_035631735.1. Lineage (GTDB taxonomy): Bacteria > Pseudomonadota > Gammaproteobacteria > Burkholderiales > SG8-39 > SCGC-AG-212-J23. The sequence continues at coordinate 1,605 of DASQIG010000362.1, forward strand.
ACACCATGAGCGAGAAGTACTCCGCCGGACCGAACTTGAGCGCCACCTCCGCAAGCGGCGGCGCGGCCACGGCGATGATGACGGTGGCGACGCAGCCGGCGAAGAACGAGCCGATCGCGGCGGTGGCGAGCGCGGGTCCCGCACGCCCCTGGCGCGCCATCTGGTAGCCATCGAGGCAGGTGACGACCGAGGAAGCCTCTCCGGGAATGTTCACGAGAATGGCGGTGGTCGAGCCGCCATACTGCGCGCCGTAGTAGATGCCGGCGAGCATGATCAGCGCGCCCACCGGGCTCAGGTTGAAGGTGATCGGCAGCAGCATCGCGATGGTGGCTACCGGCCCGATGCCCGGCAGCACGCCAATCAGGGTGCCGAGCAGACAGCCGATCAGGGCGAACAACAGGTTGATCGGCGTAACCGCCACGCCGAAGCCGATCACGAGGTTGTGGAAGATCTGGTCCATGGATCCTCCGCCTCAGCTGAAGTACTCGGGCCAGATCGGGAAAGGCAGCGTCAGGCCCTTCACGAACACCAGCACCGAGAACAGGACCAGGATGATGAAGAGGATCGTCACTTCCTTCCACTTGAACTCGTGGCCGCCGAGCGCGCTGATGTAGACGAGCGCGGCGGTGGCGATGACGAGGCCGAGCGGCTTCATCAGGTAGCCGTAAGCGATGGTCGCCGCAGTCACCAGCACGATCGGCTTGGCATCCGGCCTGAACACGACCGTAAGCAGCGACACGATGATGGTGCCGCCCAGGATCGGCCATTCCGAGGCCAAGCTGAACGTTTGCGAGAGGACGATGAGGATCGCGTAGATCGCCACAGTGACCACGAGATCGATGATGTTGAACGGCGTGTGTACCGCCTGGTCGCCTTCGGGCTCGAGCGTTAGCGACTCGAGCAGCACGAGCGCGCCGAGCACCGCGAGCAGGAAGCCGAGGACGGTCGGGAAATACGCGGGCCCCATGCGCACCGCGGTGCCCATCTGGTAGAACGCCATTGCCCAGAACGCGAAGAACAGGCCCGAGCCGACGAACATCAGGCCGGACCAAAAGTCTTTCTGGCTCTTAATCTTCATTCGGGGGTCCTCCTCCAGAGGCGCGCGAAGTGTAACATGCGCTCGCCTTCCTCCACCCCTTGCGCCTAGCGTCAGCCAGCCATCTTGCCGCGCTCGTCCTCGCCCTCGGCATCGCGGCATGCGGCGCGCGCACGCGCCTCGAGCCGCTGCCGCGCGATGCGGTGGTGCTCGCCTTCGGCGACAGCCTGACCTACGGCACCGGGGCCGCGGAAGCGCAAAGCTATCCTGCGCAGCTCGAGAGCCTGATCGGACGCCGCGTGGTGCGTGCGGGCGTGCCGGGCGAAGTCACCGCCCAGGCGCTCGAGCGCCTGCCCGGCGCGCTCGACGAGTATGCGCCGCGCCTGCTCCTGCTTTGCATCGGCGGCAACGACTTCCTGCGGCGCCTGCCCAACGAGCAAGCCGAGCGCAACGTGCGCGCGATGATCGAGCTCGCGCGCCGGCGCGGCGTCGACGTGCTGCTCATCGGCACGCCGGAGCCGGGCCTCCTGCCCTCGCCGCCCGCTTTCTATGCCGCGCTCGCGAAACAGCTGCGCGTGCCCTACGAAGGCAGCGTCATCACCGAGGTGCTCAAGGATGCGCGGCTCAAGTCCGACCCGATCCACCCGAACGCGGCCGGCTACCGCGTCATCGCCGAGCGCGTCGCCGCCGCGCTAAAGAAAAACGGCGCGCTTTGAGCCGCTCGAGGTCCTCGGGCCGGTCGACGTCCCACACCGTGCGCAACAGCTTGCATCTCAGGCCGGCGCGCGCCGCGTTGCGCAGCGTCTGCGCCAGCACCTGGGCCCCTCCCCACTGCACCGCGGTAAAGATCCCCGGCGTCACCTGGCGCGTGCCGATTAGCGCGTAGCCGCCGTCTTCCGCGGGCGCGAGCACGACCTGCGTGCCGCCCTGCAACCAGCGGGCCGCGCGCGCGATGTCGGCGGGCATGAGCGCCGGCGCGTCGGCGCCGATCA
>DASQIG010000363.1:0-4894 GCA_035631735.1 Burkholderiales bacterium
CACACCGGGTCTTCCGCGATGCCGCCCGCCGGTGCGAACGAGCGAACGTGCACTGCGCAATCCGCTTCGCCGGAAGGCGCAAACAGCGTCACGCCGCTCGCGCCGAGCGAGGTGGTCCATTCCGCAAGCGCAGTCATGTCCGGTTTCAGCGCGCCGAGTGCGCGGGCGTCGGTCATCTCGCCCACCAGCCACACCGGGCCGACATCCACCTTCAGCAGATGCGCCGGCGGCGCTAGAGGTACGCCGAAGCCTCTGGCAACGTTCTTCATTTCGGTGATTTTGGGCCGCGGCGAGCGCACGTAGATCTTGCCGCCCTCGGTGCGCAGCGAGAGCAAGCCTGCGCCGCACTCCTGCTGCAGCTCGCCGTCGCGCGGCTTAGCGATGCCGGCGCGGATCGCGGCATAGGCGCTGCCGATCGTCGGATGCCCCGCAAAGGGCAGCTCGTGGCGCGGCGTGAAGATGCGCACGCGGTAGTCGCCCGCCTTGCTCGGCAGGAGGAAAGTGGTCTCCGAGAGATTGGTCCAGCGCGCGATGCGCTGCATGTCGTCGCTCGAGAGGCCCTCGCCGTCGAGCACCACCGCGACCGGGTTGCCGAGGAACGCCCGGCTGGTGAAGACGTCGATCTGCTGGAAGCGGCGCACGCGGTCTCCTACTTCAGGATGCGCAGCAGATTATGGTGCGAATCGGTGAAGGTGGCGAGCCCGGGGCGATCCTCGATCTCCTCCGAGACGTCGTCGATGCGCGGCCACGCGAGGAGCTTCTGGTTGCGCGTGACGATCACCTGGTCGGTGGCGCTGTACCAGTAGCCGGGTCCCTCGGTAGCGTCCGGATTGTCGGGGATGTTGACCGCCTCCATGCCGAACTCCGCGGCGAGGCGCTTCACCACCGGCAGCAGGTCGACGTAGCGGTTGGTCGCCTGGAAGACGATCACGCCGTCGGGCTTGAGGTGCTTCACGTAGAGCGCCATCGCCTCGCGCGTGATGAGGTGCATCGGGATCGAGTCGCCGGAAAAGGCATCGACGCCGAGCACATCGTAGCCGCGCGGCGGCTCGCGCTCGAGCGAGAGCCGCCCGTCGCCCATTACCAGTTCGGTGCGCGCGGCGGTGTCGGCAAGAAAGGTGAATTCGCGCTTCGCGACATCGACCACGCGCGGGCTGATCTCGTAGAAGACGAGCCGGTCGCCGGGCTTCATCCACGAGGCGAGCACGCCCGCGCCGAGGCCGATCACGCCGACCGCGAGCTTGCGGCGCGGCTGCATCTCGCGCAGCGACGTGAACAGGCGCCCATAGCCGGAGGTCGGCCCGAAGTAGTCCGCCGGCGTGTTGCGGAACGAAGCGCCGAGGAGCTGGCCGCCGTGCATGATGCCGCCGTGGTACATCGAGCGGTAAGGCACCGGATCGGGATGATCCGCGGTGCGCACGACGCCGTAGAAGTCGCGCTCCATCACGCGCATGCCGCTCGAGTAGTGATAGGCGCCGCGCACCACGAAGAAGGTCGTCGCCGCGACCACCGCCACGCCGCCCCATAACGCCACGTGCCGCAGGCGCACGGCGAGCAGCGCGGCCAGCACCACCAGCGCGATGCCCAGCTCGAAATAGCCCGGCAGCGTCAGCGGCGCGACGATCGCCACGAGCACCGCCCCCGCCGCGCCGCCGAGGGAGATCATCAGATAGTAGCGCGTGAGCTGCGACGGATCCGGCTTGGCGCGCGCGAGCTCGCCGTGGCAGAACATGCACGCGAAGAAAAGCCCGACCAGGTAGAGCGGCGCCGCCACGCGCAGCCGCAGCGACGGCACGTAGTAGGCCATCAGCGGCACGAGTAACACGAGCGCGACGGCGAAGAGCGGCCGCACATACCAGCGCGGATGATCGAAGGCCAGGATGAACGTGACGAGGTAGATCGCGAGCGGCAGCACCCAGAGGAACGGCACGCTCGAGATGTTCTGCGTGATGTGGTTGGTGACGGCGAGCAGCATCACCGAGCCCATCGCCGAGAGCGCGAGCCAGGCGAGCTGGCGCGACACCGCCACCGGCGCCGCGCGCGCGGACTCGCGCGTCTCGCCGTTCATGCCGTTGGCCGACAGCAGCGCGACGCCGCCACAGAGCACGACGAACGCCGCGTAGACGAACGACCAGCCCCAGCCGAGCTGCTTGAGATCAAACGCCGGCTCGAAGAACAGCGGAAAGCCGAGCAGCGCGAGCAGCGAAGCGAAATTGGAAAGCGCGAACAACCGGTACGGCACGGCGCTCTCGAAGCGCCGCCAGTACCACGCCTGCAAGAGGGGCGTGGTCGTCGACAGCAGAAAGTACGGCAGCCCGATGGTGGCGCCCAGCAGCAGCAGGATGCGCGCGATCGGCTCCTCGTTCCCCTGCGGCTTCCAGCCGCTCGCCGCGATGATCGGCAGCGTGCCAAGCGAGGCGGCGAGGAGCGCCACGTGCACATAGGCCCGGCGGCGCGAGCCGAGGCGTGTCGTCCAGTCGGCGTACGCGTAGCCGGCGAGCAGCACGCTCTGGAAGAAGACCAGGCAGGTGGTCCACACGCCGGCCGAGCCGCCGAACCACGGCAGGATCTGCTTGGCGATGATCGGCTGCACCAGGAACAGCAGGAACGACGACAGGAAGATCGTCGCGGCGTACGGCAGCGTCGCGGCGAGTGGATAGCGGACTACTTCAGTACGGATTTGAGCGTCCTGCCCATCTCGGCCGGATTGCGGGTGGTCTTGATGCCGCACTCCTCCATCACGGCCAGTTTCTCCTGGGCAGTGCCCTTGCCCCCCGAGATGATGGCGCCCGCGTGGCCCATGCGCTTGCCCGGCGGCGCGGTGACCCCGGCGATGAAGCCGACGACCGGCTTCCTCATGTTTTCCTTGACCCAGCGCGCCGCCGTTTCCTCGTCGTTGCCGCCGATCTCGCCCACCATGATCACCGCTTCGGTCTTCGGGTCGTCGTTGAACATCTTGAGAACGTCGACGTGCTTCAAGCCGTTGACCGGATCGCCGCCGATGCCGACGCAGCTCGACTGCCCGAGGCCGAGCTCGGTGAGCTGGCCGACCGCTTCATAGGTCAGCGTCCCCGATCTGGAAACGACGCCGACCGGCCCTTTCTTATGGATGTGGCCCGGCATGATGCCGATCTTGAGCTCATCGGGCGTGATGACGCCCGGGCAGTTCGGGCCGACGAGCAGCGTTTTTTTGCCCTTCATGCGGTAGCGCGTGCGGATCATGTCGCGCACCGGGATGCCTTCCGTAATGCAGATGACGAGATCGAGCCCCGCATCCACCGCCTCGTCGATCGCCGCGGCGGCGAACGGCGGCGGCACGTAGATCACCGACACCGTCGCGCCCGTCGCCTTCTTCGCGTCGGCCACCGTGCCGTAGATCGGGATGCCTTCGAAGTCCTCGCCCGCCTTCTTGGGGTTTACTCCGGCAACGAAGCACGCGCGCCCATTGGCATAGGCGCGGCTCGTCTGCGTGTGGAACTGCCCGGTCTTGCCGGTGATGCCTTGCGTCATCACCCGCGTGTTCCTGTCGATCAGGATGCTCATCGCTTGCCTTTGACTGCCGCGACCACCTTCTCCGCCGCCTCGGCCATGTTGTCGGCCGAAATGATCGGCAAGCCGGAGTCGCGCAGGATCTTCTTGCCGAGGTCCTCGTTGGTGCCTTTCATGCGCACCACCAGCGGCACCGAGAGCTTTACTTCGCGCGCCGCGCTGACGATACCGTTGGCGATGGTGTCGCACTTCATGATGCCGCCGAAGATGTTGACGAGGATCGCCTTCACCTTGCGGTTGGAGAGCATGATCTTGAACGCGGCGGTCACCTTCTCCGCGGTGGCGCCGCCGCCGACGTCAAGGAAGTTCGCCGGCTGGCCGCCGTAGAGCTTGATGGTGTCCATCGTCGCCATGGCGAGGCCGGCGCCGTTCACCATGCAGGCGATCTCGCCGTCGAGCGAGATGTAGTTGAGGTCGTACTTCGACGCCTCGATCTCGAGCGGATCTTCCTCGTCGAGGTCGCGCAGCGCCTGGATGTCAGGGTGGCGGAAGAGCGCGTTGTCGTCGAAGTTGAGCTTGGCATCCAGCGCCACGACGCGATTGTCGCCGGTGAGTATGAGCGGATTGATTTCCGCGAGCGATGCATCGGTAGCGTCAAAGCACTTGTACAGGCCTTTGAAGACCGTCCGCCCCTGCGCGAGCGCGCTCTGCGGGATGCCGATGCCGAGCGCGATCTCGTCCGCATCGGCATCGGTCAGTCCCTGCACCGGGTCGATGTACACGCGACGGATCTTCTGCGGCGTCTTGGCGGCGACTTCCTCGATCTCCATGCCGCCTTCCGAGGACGCCATCAGCACGACTTTCTGCGTGCCGCGGTCGACCACCATGCCGGCATAGAGCTCCTTGCGGATGTCGGCGCCTTCTTCGATCAGCAGCCGCCGTACCTTCTGGCCCTCGGGCCCGGTCTGGTGTGTAACGAGCTGCATGCCGAGAATTTCTTTCGCACGCGCGCGCACCTCGTCGATCGATTTGGCGACTTTTACGCCGCCGCCCTTGCCGCGGCCGCCGGCGTGGATTTGCGCCTTCACCACCCAGACGCTGCCGCCGAGCTTCTTCGCCGCGTCGAGCGCTTCCTCGACGCTCATCGCCGGGAAGCCGCGCGGCGTGGGCACGCCGTATTCGCGCAGCAGCTGCTTGCCCTGGTACTCGTGGATTTTCATCGGATGGAATCGTCAGCGGTAATGCCAGCTACGGCATTGACTGCAGTCAAGCGCTAGGCAGCCTTGCCTCGGTACCACTTCGGGTACCAGAGCTTCACCGTCTCCGTGCTCGTCTGGAGCGCGTGGCACTGGTCGAGCTGAAAGGGCTTGGAGCCATCGTCGCGCTCTTCCGGCACCTCGCCGGC
>DASQIG010000364.1:0-12640 GCA_035631735.1 Burkholderiales bacterium
GGAGTTCGACATCTCGCTTTTCCAGGACCTGGCGCTCGATCACGGCCTGCATTCGCCGCTCACCATGATGTGGCCCTCGAAGCCGGACTGGCCGGGCGCGGTGATCCCGCTGGTGGTCAACGTGCTGCAGCACCCGCTGCCAACGCCGCGGCGCTGCTACAAGCTCGGCCAGGCGATCCGCCGTGCCATCGCGAGCTACCCGGAGGACCTCGAGGTCGCGATGGTCGGCACCGGCGGCCTCTCGCACCAGATGATCGGCGAGCGCGCCGGCTACAACAACGAGCAGTGGGACCGCGAGTTCCTCGAGCTGATCGACCGCGATCCCGAACGTCTCGCCGCCATGAGCATCGAGGACTTCATGCGCCTGGGCGGCAACGAAGGGGCGGAAGTCATCATGTGGCTCATCATGCGCGGCGCGCTGCATGAGCGCGCGAGGATGCGGCACGAGAATTACTACTTGCCGATGACGACCGCCATGGCGGTCGCGCTCTTTGAGTAGCTATGTCTTCGACCTGGAGCGCAGCGGCCGGGGCCTGCGGCTCAACCGCTTCCTGCACGGCTTCACGCGCAAGGACCGGCGCGAGCTTTTCCGGCGCGACCCGGAGGCGGCGATGAAAGACCTCAGCGAGGCGGAGCGCGACATGGTGCGGCGCCTCGACTGGAAAGCGATGCAGGACTACGGCGCGAGCTTTTTCTGCCTGGAGAAGCTGGCGCGTGCGAAAGGCGTCTCAAACCCCGAGATGGTCGCGGCGTTCCGCGGCGAGACGCTCGACGCGTTCCTCAAGACGCGCCGCGTTCCCGGCGCGCGCTAGGCGGGCTGTTCTTCTTCGAGCCCGATGAGCGCCTGCATGCGCGCGCGGTCGCGCGCGAGTTCTGCGCTGGTACCCGCCCACACGACCTGGCCGCGATCCAGCACCACGGCGTGATCGGTGAGCTCGAGCGCGAGATCGGCGAATTGCTCGACGAGCACGATCGACATGCGACCTTCCTGGCGCAGCCGCTTGAGCGCGTTCATCAGGTGCTCGACGATGATCGGCGCGAGCCCCTCCGAGGGCTCGTCGAGCAGCAGCACGCGCGGATTGCCCATCAGCGCGCGGCCGATCGCGAGCATCTGCTGCTCGCCCCCGGAGAGCTTCGAGGCGTCGTGCCGGCGGCGCTCGGCGAGACGCGGAAAGAGGTCGTAGACGCGCGGGCGCGTCCATTCGCCGGCACGCGCGGCTACCCGCAGGTTTTCATCCACGGTGAGCGACGGGAAGATCTCGCGCTCCTGCGGCACGTAGCCGATGCCGGCGCGCGCGCGCAGGTGGGTGGTCAGCGCGCTGACGTCGCGGCCGTCGAGCGACACGCTGCCCGAGCGCAAGGTGGTGAGGCCCATGATGGTTTCGAGCGTGGTGCTCTTGCCGACTCCGTTGCGGCCAAGGAGCGCCATGGCTTCCGATTCGGCAACCGCGAACGATACGTTCTCGAGCACGATCGTGTCGCCGTAGCCCGCGGTCACGCCCTCGAGACGGAGCGGCTCAGCCATGCGCGCGTGTTCCCAGGTAGACGGTGCGCACACGGGGGTCGCTGCGCACGTCGGCGGGCGTGCCTTCCAGCAGGATCGCGCCCTCGACGAGGACGCTGATCCTTTCGGCGAAGCGGAAGACGAGCGACATGTCGTGCTCGATCACCAGCACCGCCATGTCGCGCGGCAAGCGCAGCAGCAGCTCGAGCAGCGCCGCGCGATCGCCCGAAGGCAGGCCCGCCGCCGGCTCGTCGAGGAGCAGCACCTTGGGCCGCAGCGCGAGCGCGATCGCCACTTCGATCAAGCGGCGCAAACCGTACGCCATGCTCGCGACGCGCGTGGCGGCGTGCTTCAGCAGGCCGACCGAATCGAGGATCTGGGCGGCTTCGTTCATCAACTCGGTCCGGTCGGACAGTTCCCCCCAGGGCTTGGCGTCGTAGCCGTATCTCGCGGAGAGCGCGAGCCCGACGTGCTGCGCCACCGTCAGTTTTGGAAAGAGCGAGCTGATCTGGAACGTGCGCACGAGCCCGTGCGCTACCCGGCGCTCGGGGGAAGCGGCGGTGACGTCGTGGCCATCGAGGCGGATCGTGCCCTTGGTCGGGCGCAGCAGCCCGCTCACGAGATGCACGAAGGTCGTTTTGCCGGCGCCGTTTGGGCCGATGATGGCATGGCGCGCCCCGCGTTCGAGCGAGAGCGAGAGGTTCTTCGACACCTGCAGAGCGCCGAACGATTTGCTCACGCCGATGACTTCGAGCGCGTGCCCCGTCATGCGCGTCGCCTCAGCGCGTGCGCAACGGCCCGCTCCGCGGCGCCGAGCAACCCGCTCGGCGCGAACCGCACAACCAGGATCAACACCAGCCCGAGCGCAAAGAGCCAATGGAACGGATTGATCGCCGCCGCGCGGTCCGAAAGGATCACGAACACCGCGGCGCCGAGGAACGCGCCGTAGAGCCGTCCCGGGCCGCCGATGATCAGCATGATGAGGACGTTGGCCGAGAGCCCGAGGCCGAGAACATCGAGGCCCACAAGCTTCGTTACCTGCGCAGTGAGGCCGCCGGCAACCCCGGCGATCGCGCCCGAGATCGCGTACAGCATCACCAGCCGCCGCGTCACCTGCACGCCCATCATGCGCATGCGTACCGGGTTGTCGCGAATGCCGCGCACGGTCAGCCCGAACGGGGAATTGACGAGCCAGCGCGACACCAGGAACAGCACGGCGAGCGCTGCGGCCGCGTACCAGTAGGCCGTGCGCCCGGCGAGATCGAAGCCGAAGAGGCCGAGCAGCGGGGCGATCTGGTAGCCGGTCAGGCCGTCGTCCCCGCCGGTCAACGATTTCCAAGTGCTCGCGAGCTCGGCGACGAGCGTCGCCACGGCGAGCGTGAGCATCACGAGCGTGAGGCCGCGCGTGCGCAGGATGAGCGCCCCCGTGAGCAGGGCGGCGAGCGCGCCGGCGAGCGCGGCGGCCGCCAGCCCCGAGATCGGCTCGGAGGAGACGTGCAGCGCGTAGAGCCCCGCGCCGTAGGCGCCCAGGCCGAAGAGCGCCGCGTGGCCGAGCGTCTCGATGCCGCCGTAACCGAGCGCGAGGTCGAGCGACAGCGTGAAGATGATCATGACGATCACCTGCGTGCCGAGCGGCAGGTAGCCGGGTGCGAGCACGAACCAAAGCACGACGCAGAGCCAGGGCAGCGCATCGAGCCAGCCGAAGCGATGGCGCTCGAAGCCCTCGCGCACGACGGCGCTGCGCTCGGCGGGTCCCGAGGCAGTCCCCTTCATGAGCGGCCGAACAGTCCCTGCGGGCGCCACAAGAGCAGCGCCACCACGGCGAGATAGATGAGAAACGCGCCGAGCGCCGGCACCAGGTAGCGACCAAAGGTGTCGATGAGGCCGAGGAGCAGCGCTGCGTAGAACGATCCCTGGATGCTGCCGAGACCGCCGACCGCCACCACCATCAGCACGAGGACCAGGTACTTGAGCGCGTACCACGGCTCGAGCGGCAGCATCTGCGTGCCGAGCACGCCGCCGATGGCGGCGAGGCCGCAGCCGAGCGCGAAAGTGGCCGCGAAGACGCGCGGCACGTTGATGCCAACGGCACGCGCGATGCGCGGGTTGTCGACCGCGGCGCGCAGACGCGCGCCTACGTCGGTGTACTCCATCACCGCCCACAGCGTCGCGGCGATCGCGCCGGCGACGAGCACCAGGAAGCCGCGATAGGTGGAGAGAATCACGTCGCCGGCTTCCCACGTTCCTGCCAGTGGCTTCGGCACCGGCAGCGTTTGCAGGGTCGAGCCGAACAACAGGTTCGCCGCGGCGATCATCAGGAACGTGAGGCCGATCGTCATCAGGATCTGGCCAAGCTCGCTCGTCGCATATACCCAGCGATACACGGTCTTCTCCAGGACCGCCCCGAGAATCATGGTGCCGATGACCGCGATCGGCAGCGCCGCCATGAGGCCGAGGGAGGCGTGCTGCACCAGCGCGAGCGCGAGATAGCCGCCGGCCATGGCGAAGGCGCAGTGCGCAAGGTTGACCACGCGCATGATGCCGAGCGTCACCGTCATGCCGATCGAGATGAGGAACAGCACCATGCTGAACGCGATGCCGTCGACCAGGAGCGTCGCCGCGGTGCCGAGGTAGCGCATCAGCGCCTCAGAGCAAGCTCAGGGATTCGCCTCAAGCCAGGGGTCCTTGACCGCCGGATAGGTGTAGAAGGCCTTGTTCATGAGAACGCCGTTCATTTTCTCCACGCGCCGCACATAGATGTTCTGCACGATGTCGCGCGTTCTCGGGTCGATCTGCACCGGTCCACGTGGGCTGTCCCACTTCAGCCCTTTCACCGCCTCGATGGCCTTAACGCCGTCGCGCTTGCCGTCGGTCGCCTTGATCATCTCGAAAACGACTTTCATGCCGTCGTAGGCGGCTATCGAGATCAGGCTGGGCAGGGCGTCCTTGCCGTACTTTGCCTTGTAGGCCTGCACGAACGCCTTGTTCGCCGGATTGTCGAGATACGGGCCGTAATGCAGCGCGGTAACGACGCCGATGGCACTGTCACCAATCGCCGGCAGATCGAATTCCTGGGTCTCCGCGCCGGTGATGAGCTGGATCTTGCTCAGGCCCCGCTCGCCGTAGCTCTTGATGAATCCGGCCGACATGGGGCCAACCGGCATGAACATGAACGTGCATTGCGGCGAGGCATCGCGCACGCGCTGCAGGTAGCTCGAAAAATCGGTCGTCCCGACCGGCACGCGGATCTCGGCGGCGATCTTGCCGCCGGCCTCGCCGAAGCCTTTCCTGTAGGCGTCGATCGCGTCGTGCCCGGGGCCGTAGTCGGCTGCCACGATCGCGCAGCTTTTGTAGCCCTGCTGCGTGGCCCATTTGGTGACCGGGATCGACACCGACCATTGCGTGAAGCCGGTGCGCACGAAGAACGGCGACTTCTGCACGACCATCGAAGTGCCGGCGTTGAAGATGACAAACGGAATCTTGGCCTCGGTCACCACATCGGCTACGGCCAACGCAGTCGGTGTGAATTCCAAGCCAGCGAGTACGGCGACGCCGTCGCGCACGATGAGCTCCTGCGCGAGCTGTCGCGCGCGCTGCCCGTTGGGTCCGCCGACGTCGCGGTAAAGGATCTTCACGTCGTGATTGCCCGCCTTGCCCTTCTGCTGCTCGAGGTAGAGGTCGACCGCTTCCTGGAACTGCTTGCCCCAGATCGCGTACGGGCCGGTGAACGAGGCGATAACGCCGACTTTCACCTCCGCGGCGAGCACCTGCGGCGCCGCGATGGCAATGCATGCCGAGATAAGCGTGCGCCGCAATGCTTGCGACATGGTCCATCTCATGATTTTTCGACTCCTAAAATTGAATCCGTTGGAAAAGAGCCTTATGCCGTCGCCGCGGGGCCTTGCAGCTCGGTCTCGGCCTTCAGCTTCGACTCGAGGATGCGGCGGGCGCGGACCGAGCCGGCGTCGATGTTGAGGTTCATCAGCTTGCGCTCTGGGTTTTCCAGGATCGCCTGCTGCTGGCTCTCCAGAATGCGCCGGTCCTGCTCAAAGATCCCGGCGACCGACTGCATGATCGCCGCGGTGAGCTCGCGGTCCTCGATGTTGTAGTCGCGCGGGTTGCCGAAAAAGTACCAGCAGCTCGTCTCGGTCTCCGGCGTAACGGTGTTGACCACCCTCATGGAAATGCCCTGGCGCCGGTCGCCCTCGGGAGCGCCGGTCCCTGCTACCGCCACACCAACGTCAATCACGACGTTGGCCGGCGGCGTCCAATGCGCGATTTGCCAGCGGTCGCAGTTCTTGTCGGTACCGATCTGGCGCTTCCAGAAGCTCGCCGGCTCATGGTCGAGCATCCAGCGCGAGACGACGATTTCCTCGCCGCGCGCCTCGGTTTTGAGCGGCGCGTCTGGAATGTGCTCGCTGCCGATCGTCTCCGGGTGCACATACGTCTCGTGCGTCAAGTCGAGGAGGTTGTCGACGAGCAGCTGATAGCCGCAGTTGAAATGCGCTGTAGCGCCATCGCCCGCCCATTTCGGATCGCTGAACCAGTACAGATTCGGAATAAGAGACTCGTCCGCGCGTGACGGGTCGCCGGGCCAGATCCAGACCAGTCGATGCCTTTCGGCAACCGGATAAGCGTTCACGCAGGCGCTCTTCGCGACGGTTTCCTGCGCCGGCATCTGCACGCACTGGCCGCGGGCGTCGTAGAGCAGGCCGTGATACTTGCACCGGACGCAATCGCCCTCGAGCCAGCCCTGCGAGAGCGGAAGCATGCGGTGCCAGCACAGATCCTCGAGCGCAACGAGCCCGCCGTCCTGGCGCCGGTACAGGACCATCGGCTTGTCGCACACGCGGCGCGCGAACAGCGAGCGGCGGATCTCGTGGCTCCAGGCGACGGCGTACCACGCGTTAAGCAAGAACATTTCCTCCTCCTCCTCGTAGCTAGTGCAGCGACCTTGACACAGCATAACGCATTGGATACAATCGTGTCAATACTGGATACAATTGGCGGAAGAGGAGAAGGAATGAGCCAAACGATGACTGCCGCGCCGGTTCGCGAGCAGCCGAAATACGCCGACGAGAAAACACCCCTGGTGCGCAACTGCTGGTACGTCGCGGCGTTGAGCGAGGAGATCACGCGCGAGCTGCGCGAGCGGACCATCGCCCAGGACGTCATCGTCATGTACCGCGCGGCCGACGGGCGCGCCGTCGCACTGCAGAACCGCTGCGCGCACCGCTCGTTTCCGCTCTCGAAGGGCTACCTCGAAGGCGACAAAGTGGTTTGCGGCTATCACGGCCTTACCTACGATCCGTCGGGCGTGTGCGTGCGCGCCCCGATGCTGAAGAGCGCGCCGAGCTACGTTCGTATCCAAAGCTATCCCATGGTCGAGCGGCCGCCGCTCGTCTGGATCTGGATGGGCGATCCCAAGGCTGCCGACCAGTCGCTGATTCCCGAACACCGCTGGTTAAGCGACACGAGCTGGAAATCGGTGGGCGGCTACTACCACGTCGGCGCGAACTACGTGCCATTGCACGAGAACCTGCTCGACCTGACGCATTTCACCTATCTGCACGCCGACAACATCGGCACGCCGGAATATGTGTCCGCGCCGTTCGAGGTGACCAGCGAGGGCAACAAGGTGAGGATCGTGCGCCGCGTCGATAACGCTGCGCCGCCGCCGATCTACGCCGTGCCGATGAAGCTGGAAGGCAAGCGCGTCAATAGGGTTTCGGACTCATGGTTCATGAGCCCGGCATTCCACGTCGCGCATGCGTCCATCGAGAACCTGGAAGCGACCGACGGCGAGCGCAGCGATTACCACGTCAATATCCTGCACCTGCTGACGCCGGAAGCGCAGGAGAGCGTGCATTACTTCTGGTTCATCAGCCGTGACTTCGGCCTGGACGATGTGTCGGCCGGGAAGTGGCTCAAGGATTCGGCCGTGAAAGCCTTCCAGGAGGATAAGGACGCGCTCGAATGGATCTCGGCGCTGGTGCAGAGAGAAAACCGGCGGCAATTCACCGAAGCCAGCTTCGCCAGCGATCGCGCGGGTCTCGCGATGCGCAGGGTGATCCGCTCGCTCGCCGACGCCGAAGGCAGAAAGACGGCTTGAAGAAAAGACAAGATCAGGTCATTTACAAGCTCCGCGGCATGATCCTGCAGGGCGAGCTGCCGCCCGGGCAGCGCCTGGCCGAGATTCCGCTCGCCAGCCGGCTTGGCGTGTCGCGCACGCCGATCCGGCGCGCGCTCGCCATGCTGGCCCAGGAGGGCCTGGTGACCGAGTCCGAATCGCGCGGCTATCTCGTTCGGGAGTTCAGCCTGCAGGAGGTATTGGATGCCATCGACCTGCGCGGCGTGCTTGAAGGACACGCGGCGCGTCTGGTGGCCGAGCGCGGTGCCTCGCGCGGGCTGATTCGCGAGCTGACGCACTGCCTCGAGCGCGGGGACGCGCTATTCAGAAAGCAAGAGCTCGGCCGGGGTGACGAGCTGCGCTATGCGGAGATGAATGAGCGTTTCCACAAGCTCATCGCAGATGCGGCCGGGCACATGCCGCTCTCTCGCGCGCTTTCGCTGAACGACCGCGTGCCTTTCGCTTCGGCCGAAGCAGCGGCGTTTGCCAGCGAGAAGTCGAGCATGAAAGATTCCTTCGACCTTCTCAAGTACGCCCACCGACAGCATCATTACATCGTTCAGGCGCTGGAGAGAGGCGAGGGCGCGCGCGTGGAGGCTCTGATGCGCGAGCATACGATGCCGGTCAAGGAGCACGTCCAGCTGGTCATGGCGAGCGCGGGAAGCCTCAATTTCCTCAAGGACGCGAAGCGCGCGGACGTCGGGTCGACGTAGCGCCGGCGAATTTCATGGCATCCATCATCGGCGGCATCGGATCGTCGCATGTGCCCACCATCGGGCTTGCGTTCGACAAGGGCAAGCACAAGGACCCGGCATGGGAGCCGCTCTTCAGGGGCTATGAGCCGGTAGCGGCGTGGCTCGCAGAGCGCAAGCCCGATGTGCTGATCGTCTTCTACAACGATCATGCGAATAGCCTGTTCTTCGACTTTTATCCCACCTTTGCTCTGGGGGTGAGCCCGGTGTTCGAGATCGCCGACGAGGGCGCGGGCAAGCGGCCGATCCCGCCGATCAAAGGGCATCCCGAGCTCGCAACACACATCGCCGAGTCCATGGTCAACGAGGAGTTCGATCTCGCGGTGTTCCAGGAAAAGCCGCTCGATCACGGCTTCAATTCGCCGTTGAGCCTCCTTTGGCCGCACAAACCCGATTGGCCCGGCGCGGTGGTTCCCATCCAGATCAACGTGCTGCAGTATCCGCTGCCGACCGCCCTGCGCTGCTACAAGCTGGGGCAGGCGGTGAGACGGGCGGTGCAGTCGTATCCGGACGACCTCAAGGTTGTGGTGGTGGGCACCGGCGGCTTGTCGCACCAGGTGCACGGCGAGCGCACGGGATTTAACAACACCGAATGGGACATGCGCTTTCTCGAGCTGCTCGAGAACGACCCGATGCAGCTCGCACGCATGCGCCACGTCGACTATGTGCGCCTGGGCGGCGCGGAAAGCGTGGAAAGCATCATGTGGCTCGCGATGCGCGGCGCACTGAGCGAGCGGCTGCGCAAGCTTCATCAGAGCTACTACCTGCCGACCACCACGGCAATGACGCTCGTGCTGTACGAGGACGCCCTGGCGCCGGAGACGAGGGTCCAGCAAAGTGCGCGTGTGTCGGCACCCGCCTGAGGCAATCGATGAATCCGCAGCTCGAAGGCATTGAGGAGATTTCAGGTACCTATATCTTTGACATCAGGCAAAGCATCAAGGGATTGCGGCTCAATCGCTTCCTTTGGAACATGCGCCGAGCGCATTTTCGCGAGCTGTTTCTAAAGGACGCCGAGGGACTGATGGCCCGCGAAGGGCTCTCCGAGGAGGAGAAGGACCTCATCCGCCGCCGCGACTGGATCGGCTTGCTGCGCTATGGCTCCAATTTCTTCGTTCTCGAAAAGTTCGTGCGCGTCGCGCGGCTCTCGAACCTCGAGGTCTATGCCGCGATGCGCGGCGAGACGCTGGACGAGTTCCTGAAGACGCGGAACGTGCCCGATGCCCGCTGAGCTCGTCTTCATTCCGGGGCTCGCTTGCGACCGCGCCTCGTTTGCGGGTCCGTTCGAGGCGCTTTCCGGGCTTGCGCGTTGCGCGGTCGTGGACCACGGCGCGCTCGATTCCATTTCCGCGATGGCGCAGGCGGTGCTTCGCGCTGCGCCGCAGAAATTCGTAACCGTCGGCCACTCGATGGGGGGCCGCGTCGCGCTCGAGATCTATCGATCGGCGCCGCAGCGTGTCGCGGCGATGGTCTTGCTAGACACCGGCTACCAAGCGCGCGCCGCCGGTGAGGCCGGCGAGCGCGAGGCTGCCGAGCGGGCGGAGCTGCTCGAGCTTGCGCGGCGGCGTGGCATGCGCGCGATGGGCGAGAAATGGCTGCGCGGCATGGTGCATCCCGCTCGCCTCGAGGACGGTGCGCTGGTCGAGGCGATCCTCGCCATGATCATGCGCAAGACGCCAGAGATCTTCGCGGCGCAGATCCGCGCGCTTCTCGCACGGCCCGAGGCAGGGCCACTGCTGGCGCAGATCGATTGCCCGGTGCTGCTGCTTTGCGGGCGACAGGACACTTGGAGTCCGCTCGCTCGGCACGAGCAGATGGCCCGCATGATTCGCGGCTCGAAGCTTGTCGTGATCGAAGATTGTGGCCACATGTCGCCGATGGAGCGACCGCGCGAGGTGAGTGCCGCGCTGGGCGGTTGGCTGGAGGAGCATACATCGCCATGAGCGATTTAACGGTGCGCGTCAAGCGCATCAGGCAGGAAGCGCTTGACATTAAGTCGTTCGAGCTGGAGGCGGCAGATGGCCGTACGCTTCCCGCATTCACGCCGGGTTCTCACATCGACGTGCATCTCGCGGCGGGCATGGTGCGCCAGTATTCGCTCTGCGGCGGGCCAGCCCCGAGCTATCAAATCGCCGTGAAAAAGGAGCCCGACTCGCGCGGCGGTTCGCTGGCGATGCACGAGCGGGTGAAGCAGGGCGATGCGCTGCAGATCAGCATTCCGCGCAACAACTTCGCCCTCGTGCCCGACGCCAACTACCATCTGTTGCTCGCCGGCGGCATCGGCGTCACGCCCATCTTGAGCATGGCGCGACACCTGCTCACCAGCGGCGCCTCGTTCGAGCTACAGTACTTCAGTCGCTCGATTCAGTACACGGCGTTTCACGAGCTGCTCTCCAGCCCCGAATTCAAAGGGCGGGTGGTGTTCCACTATGCGCTGGAGCCCGATGCGGTGCGCGCCTATTTGAGGAAGCTTCTGTGGCGCCGGCCGCCCGGCGCTCATCTCTATTTGTGCGGGCCGCGCCCCTTCATGGATCTCGTCGAGACCACTGCGGCGCCGACCTGGGCACCGGAGGCGGTGCACCTCGAGTACTTTGCCGCCGACCCGGCATCGCTCGCCGGACCGCGCGAGCGCTTCAAGGTGCGCCTTGCGCGCAGCGGCGGCGAATACGCCATCGCGCCGGAGCAGTCGATCGTGCAGGCGCTCGCCGAGCACGGCGTGCATATCGAGACATCCTGTGAACAGGGCGTTTGCGGCACCTGCCTCACGGGGTTGCTGGAGGGCAAGCCGGACCATCGCGACGTGTTCCTCACCGACGAGGAGAAAAGCGCCGGCGACAAGATCATGCCGTGCGTGTCGCGGTCGAGGAGCGAGCTGCTGGTGCTCGATTTATAGGAGGCCGATGATCATGTTTCCCCGCAACTGCTGGTATGTCGCATGCATGCCGAGCGAGCTCGACAACGATCGGCCGCTAGGGCGCACCGTGTGCGACGAACGAATGGTGATCTACCGCGATGCAGAAGGCCGGGTCGCGGCGCTCGAGGACTTCTGTCCGCATCGCGGCGCACCGCTCTCCCTTGGCCGGGTACAGGAGGGCCAGCTGGTGTGCGGCTACCACGGCCTCGTCATGGGCTGCGACGGCAAGGCGGTTTCCATGCCGGGACAGCGCGTTGGACCCTTCCCGAGCATCAAGACCTTCCCCGTCTGTGAACGCTACGGTTTCGTGTGGGTATGGACCGGCGATGCGGCGCTGGCCGATCCGGCCAAGATCCCGCACCTGCACTGGGCAGAAAGTGCCGATTGGGCCTACGGCGGCGGGCTCTATCACATCAAGTGCGACTATCGCCTGATGATCGACAACCTGATGGACCTCACGCACGAGACCTACGTGCATGCGGACAGCATCGGCCAGAAGGAGATCGACGAGAGCAAGGTGACGACGAAGACCGAGGGCGACACCGTGATCACCAGCCGCTTCATGGAAAACGTAAGCGCGCCGCCGTTCTGGCAGATGGCGCTGCGCGCAAACCACCTCGACGACAAGGCGCCGGTCGACCGCTGGCAGATCTGCCGCTTCTCGCCGCCGTCGCACGTCATGATCGACGTCGGCGTCGCCCACGCGGGCAAAGGCGGCTTCCACGCGGACGCAAGCCACAAGGTATCGAGCATAGTCGTGGACTTCCTCACGCCGGAAACCGAGACCACCCTGTGGTACTTCTGGGGCATGGCGCGCAACTTCAATCCGAAAGACAAGGCGCTCACTGCCGCGATCCGCGAGGGCCAAGGGAAGATCTTCGGCCAGGACCTCGCGGTGCTCGAGGCGCAGCAGCGCAACCTGCTCCTCTACCCGCAGCGCAAGCTCCTCAACCTCAACATCGACGCCGGCGGCGTGCAGTCGCGCCGCATTCTAGATCGCGTCACCGCGCAGGAGCGCGCTGGCGCCGAGCGGCCCGCTCCCCAGGCGGCTTAGCGAAGTCACGCGCTTGAGGACCCAGGTCGGCATCATCGGCGGCGGGCCCGCCGGGATGCTGCTCGCGGAGATCCTTCACCGCCACGGCGTGGAGAGCGTGGTGCTGGAGAAGCACACGCGCGATCACGTCCTCGGGCGCATCCGCGCCGGCGTGCTGGAGCCGTGGACCGTCGATCTCCTGCGCGAGCACGGCCTCGCCGCGCGCCTCGAGCGCGAAGGCCACCGGCACGACGGCGTCTGGATCGTGTGGGGCGGGCGCGAGTTCCTGATCGACATCAACCGGCAC
>DASQIG010000365.1:0-1619 GCA_035631735.1 Burkholderiales bacterium
TCGGTCAGCAGGCAGTGCAGGAGAAAAACATCCAAAAACCGGCAGGTCGGCTCGGTGATGCCGATCGGCACGAACGGATCGAGGTCCATGAGGCGCACCTCGACGTACTCGACGCCGCGGCTGCGCAGCGCGTGCAGCGGCCGCTCGCCGCGCTTGATGCGGCGCTTGGGACGGATCGAGCTGTAGAACTCGTTCTCGATCTGCAGCAGCGTGGTGTTCAGCTGCTTGTAATCGTCGCCGTTGCCGAAGTTCTGCTTGATTCCGATCTTCTGGTACGGGGGATAGGGCACCGTGAGCGCGTCGTACAGCGAGGCGGTGTAATCGCGCAGGTTGTTGTAGCTCACGCTGAGCGAGGCCTGCGCATCGCTCTGGTAGCCGAGCCGCCCCATGCGGAGCGAGGTCGCATAAGGCGCGTAGTGCGTGCCCGGCGCGAGCGGCGTCAGCCCGTGGTCGCGCCCGGCGATGAAGCTCGAGCACACCGCGGGCGAGGCGCCGAAGAGGTAGAGCAGCAGCCACGAATGCCGGCGGAAATTGCGGATCAGCCCGAAGTACTGGTCGTCGGTGACGCCCGGCAGCGAGAAGTTGTAGTGGATGCCGGAGATCGCCTGCATGCGCCTGCCGTAGCGGTGCGCGAGGCCCAGGCGATAGACCGTCTTCGCGCGGCCGACGTTGGACGTGCCGTAGCGGCCGATCGGGATCAGGTGCTCGGCGGGCAGGTTGCACGGCATGCTCGCGCACCACAGGATCTCCTCGCCGATGTGCATGTAGACGACCTGGTGGATGTGCGTGAGCTCCTCCAGGCAGCTCTCGACGCTCGCGTGCACGCCGGTGATCAGCTCGAGCTGCGACTCGGAAAAGTCCGTGGTGATGTGCGGATGGGTGAGCGCCGAGCCGAGCGCCTGCGGGTGCGGCGTCTGCGCGAGCGTGCCGTCGGGACGCATGCGCAGGCTCTCCTTCTCGATGCCGCGGCGCATGCCGCGGAGCCGCTCGCCTGATAGCGCTCGCAGTCGGTCCGGGACGTTCATGAGGGAAGGCGAAGCGTAGCAGACGGAATTCGGTAACTGGACGCATATACAGTATAGTCCCCCCGTGGAGGTCGCGGACAAGTACAAGAAGCTAAACGCCGCGCAGCGCGCGGCTGCCTGCCATGGAGAGGGCGCGCTGCTGATCCTCGCGGGCGCGGGCACTGGGAAGACCAACACGCTCGCGCATCGCGTGGCGCATTTGATCTTGGGCGGTGCGAACCCGCAGCGCATACTGCTTTTGACCTTTTCGCGCCGCGCGGCGCTGGAGATGACCCGGCGCGCGAGCCGCATCGTCGGTGAGCTGGCGACGCCGGTCCGGCTGCCGTGGTCGGGCACGTTCCATTCGATCGCCAACCGCCTGATCCGCCGCCACAGCGCGAGCCTCGGGCTCTCGCCCAGCTTCAGCGTGCTCGACCGCAGCGACGCCGCGGATCTGATGGACCTGGTGCGCTGCGAGCTCGGCTTCTCCAGGTCCGAGCGGCGCTTCCCGCGCAAGGACACCTGTCTCGCGATCTACTCACACCGGGTAAATACACAGGGTGCGCTTGCGGCCACGCTGACGGCTTACTTTCCCTGGTGCGCGGAATGGGAGGC
>DASQIG010000366.1:0-5290 GCA_035631735.1 Burkholderiales bacterium
CGCGGCCGCATCCCGGTGATCGCCGGGACCGGCGGCAACTCGACCGCGGAGGCGATCGAGCTCACGGAATCCGCGAAGCGCGCCGGCGCTACCGCCTGCCTTTCGGTCGTGCCGTACTACAACAAGCCGACGCAGGAGGGCTTGTATCGCCATTTCCGCAAGATCGCGGAAACCGTCGACCTGCCGATGGTGCTGTACAACGTCCCTGGCCGCACGGTCGCCGATCTGCACAACGAGACGGTTCTACGGCTGGCGCAGCTGCCGGGCATCATCGGCATCAAGGACGCCACCGCGAACATCGAGCGCGGCTCGGATCTGATCCGCCGCCTGCCGCGCAACTTCGCGATCTACAGCGGCGACGACGCCACGGCGCTCGCGCTGATCCTGCTGGGCGGCCACGGCGTCATCTCGGTGACCGCGAACGTGGCGCCGAAGCTGATGCACCAGATGTGCGCCGCGGCGCTGGTCGGCGATGTGAAGAAGGCGCGCGAGCTGAACCTGCGGCTGCTTCCCCTGCACCAGCGCCTGTTCGTCGAGGCGAATCCGATCCCGGTGAAATGGGCGCTCGCGCAGATGGGCATGATCGAGCACGGCCTGCGGCTGCCGCTCTCGCCGCTCGCCGACAAATTCCACGAGACCGTGCGCGAAGCGCTGCACGAGGCAGGGATCGCGCCGCCGGGACTGCGAGTCGTCGAGGGGCGCGGTTGAGGCCCCGCCAAATGCAGGATCGCGGTTGATGCTCCGGCGGGTCGCAGTTCTCGCGAGTCTGCTGTTGCTCGGCGGCTGCTCCGGCCTCAACGACTGGCTCGAGGGCAAGGTCGAGTACAACAAGGCGAGCACGCTGCCGCCGCTCGAGGTCCCGCCCGATCTCACCTCGCCCTCGCGCGACAACCGCTACGTCGTGCCCGACACCGCAACGTCGACCGCGACGCTCTCGGGCTACGAGGCCGAGCGCCGCGACGCGAAGCCCGGCACCGCGGGCCCGGTGGTGCTGCCGCAGCCGGAGCACATGAGGATCGAGCGCGCTGGCAGCCAGCGCTGGCTGGTGATCGACGAGAAGCCGGAGAAGCTCTGGCCGCTGGTGCGCGACTTCTGGCAGGAGAACGGCTTCCTCATCAAGCTGGAGCAGCCGGAGGTCGGTGTGATGGAAACCGAATGGGCCGAGAGCCGCGCGCGCATCCCGCAGGGCGGCGTGCGCGCGCTGCTCTCCAAGGCGTTCGATTCGCTCTATTCGACCTCCGAGCGCGACAAGTACCGCACGCGGCTCGACCGCACGGCCGACGGCAAAGGCACCGAGATCTATATCAGCCACCGCGGCATGGTCGAGGTATATACGACGCGCGAAACCCAGAATCCGGGCTCGCCCGGCGCAACCGCCTGGCAGCCGCGCGAGCCCGATCCGGAGCTCGAGGCCGAGTACCTGCGCCGCCTGATGGTGCGGCTCGGCGCACAGGAGGAAAAGGCGCGCACGCTCGTCGCGAGCACCGGTGCGCAGCCGCAGCAGTCGCAGCAGGCCGGGCGCGCGCAGATCCGCAAAGGCGTGAGCGGCCTCGAGGCGCTCGAGGTGTCCGAGCCCTTCGACCGCGTGTGGCGCCGTGTCGGCCTCGCGCTCGACCGCGTCGGCTTCACCGTCGAGGACCGCGACCGGCAGAAGGGCATCTACTTCGTGCGCTACGCCGATCCCGAGGTCGAGAAGGACACCCGCAGCCTCCTCACGCGCTGGTTCTCGAGCGACTCCAAGGTGAAGGCGCAGCAGTATCGCGTGCAGATCACGCAGGCCGGCGACGCGAGCCAGGTGAACGTGCTGAACAAGGACGGCGGCGCGGACAGCTCGCGCACCGCGCAGCGCATCCTCACGCTGCTGCAGGAGCAGCTGAAGTAAGTTGCTGCGCTTCGCCTCGCTCGCGAGCGGCAGCGGCGGCAACTGCCTCGTGGCGCAGGCCGACCTGACGCGCGTGCTAGTCGATTGCGGCCTGAGCCTGCGCGACACCGAGCGGCGCCTCGCGCGCCTCGGGCTCGAGCCCGCCGACATCGATGCGATCCTCGTGACCCACGAGCACGACGACCATGGCGGCTGCGCGTTCGACTTCGCCGCCGCGCACAACGTGCTCGTCGTCCTGACGCATGGCACGCTGCGCGCGTTGCGCGCCGCGGGCAAGATGCACGATGGCGTGCGCACGCTCTTCGTGCGCGCCGGCGAGCGCGCGGCCATCGGCGGCATGGAAGTGGCGCCCTTCACCGTGCCGCACGACGCGGCGGAGCCGGTGCAGTTCGTGCTCTCGGACGGGGCGGCCAGGCTCGGCGTCGTCACCGACATCGGCGTTAGCACGCGCCACGTCGAGCAAATGCTCTCCGGTCTCGACGCTCTGGTGCTGGAATGCAATTACGACCGCGACATGCTCTGGAGCGGCGGCTATCCGCGCTGGCTGAAGGAGCGCATCGGCGGGCCTTTCGGGCACCTCGACAACCGCGACGCCGCGCGGCTGCTCGGCGCGCTCGACCGCTCGCGCCTGAAGCACATCATCGGCGCGCACCTCTCGCAGCAGAACAACACCCCGGACCTTGCGCGCGCGGCGCTCGCCGCCGCCATCGGCTGCGAGCCGGGCTGGATCGGATTAGCGACGCAGGACGACGGCTTCGACTGGCGCGAAGCCTAGTTCGGGGACGGAGCCCGAACTAATTCGGGGACGGAGCCCGAATTACGGTGCTCAGAATCCAAGGTCGCCCGACACCAGATCGAGACTAAGCGCTTCGTTCGCTGGCGCCGGGCCTGGCTTCTTGTGCTCGAGGCGCCGGCCGGTATCGGTCTGCAGCTTGGCTTTCAGCGCATCATCGACAAGCGCCAGTCCGCCGTTGGTTGCATCGCGAATCGCGGTGAGGAAGCCAGGTTCATCGGCTACATCCAGCATCTGCTGGTACGCGGACCACCGCGTACTCTCATCGTTGCCAAGGGCGAGATATTCAACGTGCGGCGTGAGCAGCCGGTTGAGAGCGCGTCCGGTGTTGCCTTGATAGCTCGACCAGCGATAAGCCGCGGCTGAAGACACCATGTCCGCCCGCACTGGATTGCGTTCGACGTAGCGATAACAGGCAAGAATGTAATTCGCGGAGTCGATCAGGCACGACCGGTAGCGACCTTCCCATAGCGCGCCCGTACGGTCGTAACGGCGATTGAAGTACTGGGCGTACCGCTGTCCGAGGTTGCGCATGAGCGTCGCGCAAGCGTTTGGGGTCGCCGGCGTAAGCAACATATGGATGTGATTCGTCATGAGGCAATATGCGTGGAGCGCGCAGGCGTTGCCGCGCAACAGTTCCGCAACTGTCGCGAGATAGACCATGCGATCCGTGTCGTCCCTGAAACAGGCGTTGCGGTTATGCCCGCGCTGGATCACGTGAAGCGCGATATCAGGAACGATGAAGCGCGCTTGTCGCGGCATACCGCGAACAACGGTCGGTCTGTCGCACGGTTGACTAGATCGGGCTCCGTCCCCGAACTAGATCGGGCTGCGTCCCCGAATTAGAGGCCGGCGGTGGTGGCCGAGACGCCCGGGAAGGACGCTTCCCAGATCTCCATGAAGCGGCTTCGCATGGCGAGCGCCTCGGGCTCGTCGCCGAGGCCGATCGCGCCGCGATAGAAGCTCGCCACCGGCCGGCGCACGTAGTGCTGCGAATCGAGCACCAGGAACGCATCCTGGATCTCGCGGATGTGCTCGTGCGTGCGGTGGATCTGGATGGCGTGCGAGTAGCGCGCAAGCAGCCCGAGCATCCGCGGGCAGTGCCGCGTCAGGTGGTCGGTGTCGTGCAACACCAGGTAGAGCCGTCGCGTGCGGCTCGCGGCGAGGAAGCGCTCGAGCGCGCCGACGCGCGAGGAGTCGTTGAGGCGCAGCGCCGCGCCGTCGGGATCGAACACGCGCAGCTCGCGTCCCGGCTGGCCGAGCAGCCGCTCCACCGCGGCCTGGAAGCCCTCGGCACTGTCGAACCGCTCGTACGTCGCTTCATCCATCTAGGACGCCTCCACGCGGACATAGCCGCGCCGCTGCCACTCGGAGATTAGTCGCGCGAGCCCCGCCCGGGCAAGCGCGGAGTTACTCGCCTCGCGTTCGTCGGCGAAGCGCCGCAGCACTGGCGCGCTGCGGCGCGGCACCGTGAGCAGGTCGCCGTTGATGAAAAAGCGCGCACCGCGGTAGAGGAGCTGGCTCTTCGGATCCAGGCGCACGGTGCCGCCACGCCGCGGCCGCCGAGGCTCGAATACGACGTGCGGCTTGGGCATGCTCAGGTATTCGCCGAGGAAGCAGGCGACCTCGGCACGCCTCCAGCGGACGCGCCCGAGCACGCGCGCGGCGAACGCGACCATCTCGTCCGGTATGTGCGCGGCGCGTCGCGCCGGCCGCAGCCCGGGATCGCGGTAGCGCGCATCCGGCAGCCCGCGCTCGTGCAGCCAGTCGAGGAACGCTGCGCCCAGCTCCGCGCCGCGCGGCGCGCGAAAGCCGATCGAGTAGGTGAAGCAGGGCTCGAGCGCGACGCCGTCGTGGCGCACGCCGGGCGGCAGATAGAGCAGATCGCCCGCGCGCGCGACGAAGCTCGCGCGGCCGCCGATGCGCCAGCGGCGCCGCCCGCTTCTCTGTATGAGGAACACGTCGTACGAATCGACATGCGGCCCGACGCCGCCGCCCGGCGTGGCGTAGCTCACCATGACGTCGTCGAGCCGCGCCTGCGGCACGAAGGAAAAGCGCCGCAGGAGGGCGTCGGCGCCCGCGTGGTGAAGATTCACTCCGCTCACGAGCAACGTCCAGTCGCGCGGCCTCGCGTGGAGGCGCGCGAACGGGCCGTGGCGGGTGTCGCGGCGCCGGCCGCGGCGCACGACGGTGCGCGACTCGACGTCGTCGCGCCTCGCGAGCGCCGCCAGATCGGCGAGCTCGAGCAGATCCTGGAACCGCGGCAGCGCGCCGCGCACATAAAGCGGGCGCTTCTGCCAGTGCCGGCGCAGAAATTCCTGCGGCGTCAAGCCGCCGAGCAAACGAAGTTGCACGCGCGCGATTATATGTAGCGAGCGCACGACAGCTGCGGCGCGCGATGCGGGCGCGCGGCTGTTGCAATTTGAAAAAAAATTTGGAATAGAATCTTTCGCGATGTTGCAACCGGGACAACCAGCGCCGACTTTCGAGCTGCCCGACGCCGACATGCAGACGGTGGCGCTCTCGGCGTTCAAGGGCAAGAAACACGTGGTGCTGTACTTCTATCCGCGCGACGGCACGCCCGGCTGCACCCTGGTGACGACCGATTTTTCCGA
>DASQIG010000367.1:0-2757 GCA_035631735.1 Burkholderiales bacterium
GTGGCCGTCGGGCCACGTTACGACGATGTCCCTGGCGTGGCTCTCGTGGAGCCGGTCCCATTTCTGATTGCTGAAGACATCGAAGTCGAGCGTGTCGAACACCTTGAGGTTTCGCTCCACCACGGGCGCCTGCCTTTCGTGGGGCGGCGGCGGGGTCGCCGGATTCTCTGCCGGCGTTTGCGCGAACGCATACGTCGAAAGCGCCGACACGGCGAGGGCAGCGAGGCTGGTTTTCACGGTGATGCTCCTTTGATCAAAGGCGAGGTTGTCAATCCGCCTTCACTCCCGCCGCCTTGGCCGCGGCGGTGAGCTTCGGCAGCTCCTTGTCGAGGAATGCAGCGAACTCGCGCGAGCCGAGGCCGACGATGTCCCAGCCCTGCGCGGTGAGCGCCGCGCGCAGCGCTGGGTCGCGCATTGCTTCCGCGACCGCAGCCTCGATCGTCTTCAGCACGGGCTCCGGCGTTCCCGCGGGCGCCATCAGCCCCATCCAGATCCTGAACTCGAGCTCCGGGTAGCCGGCCTCGGCGAGTGTCGGCACCTCGGGTAGCTGCGGCGAGCGCTGCGGCGCCGCGATCGCGAGCGCGCGCAGCTTGCCGGCGCGCACGTGCGGCAGCACCGCAGACGGCGTGTCCATCATCCAGTCGATCTGCCCGCCGATGAGATCGATCGTCGCCGGGTTACTGCCCTTGTACGGAATGTGCGTCGCGCCGAGGCCGAGCCGCCGATTCACCGAATCCGCCGCGAGGTGTCCGAGCGTGCCGGAGCCGGCAGAGCCGTAGTTCTGCGGGCGCGACTTCGCCCTGGTGACGAGCTCGGCCACGCTCGCGACGCCGAGCGTCGGCGTCACCACCAGCACCTCCGGCGTCGTCGCAACCAGGCTGAGCGGCGCGAAATCCCGCCGCGCGTCATACGTCAGGCTCGGATACACCGCCGGCGCCACGCCGAGCGGCGTCGATGCGACGAGCAGGGTGTGGCCGTCCTTCGGCGCCTTTGCCGCGAGCGCCGTGCCGAGCGTGCTCCCCGCGCCAGGCTTGTTATCGACGAGCACCTGCTTGCCCCACTGCGTGGTGAGCTTCTGCGCGAGCGTGCGCGTGATGATGTCCAGCCCGCCGCCGGCGGCATAGGGCGTGATGATCTGGACCGGGCGCTCGGGGAAGGTCTGCGCACCGGCGCTGACGCTGAGTGCGATGCAAGCGGCGAGCGCGATTACCCGGGTAGTCCTCGTCATGCGGTTCCCTTTGTATTGGCGGCAGCCCCTTTAGCGGCCCTTTTGGTTGTCGCGCGACAGGATAGCAAGGCGATGGACCCAGCGAGACCGCCCGGGCCGATCAGCACGGTATTCATGATCGGCGCGCTGCTCGTGCTCGCGGCGATGGTGGCGCCGGGTGTGCAGCGGAAGAGGGCTGCTTGAGGCTTGCATGGGCCGTGCATGCGCCCGGTGGTAGCATCGCGCCGTGGATTGGAAACCTTACATCACTGCGGATCCCAAGATCATGCACGGGGCTGTGTGCTTCCGCGGGACACGCGTGCCGGTTTCGGTGGTGCTCGATAATCTCGCGGCCGGCGCGACAGCCGAGCGCATTCTCGACAGCTATCCGTCGCTGAAGCCGGAGCATATTCCTGCCGCGCTCGCTTACGCCGCGGATCTCGCCCGCGAGCGGATCGTTCCTATCCCGAGCTAGCCGCGGCGCGTGGCGCTGCGTTTCAAGCTGGACGAAAACGTGCCGGGCGAGGTGGCTGCGCTACTGCGCGAGGCGGGACACGACGTTCGCAGGGCGCTCGAGCAGGAGCTCGGCGGCTGTTCGGACGAGCGCCTGCTGCGGGCCTGCCGCGAGGAGACGCGCGTTCTCGTAACTCTGGATCTCGACTTCGGTGATATTCGCGCTTACCCGCCGTCGGACCACTCCAGAGTGTGGGTGCTGCGGCCGAATTTGCAAAGCATCGAGGCGCTGCTCGAGCTGGTTCGCGTGGCGCTCCCGCTAGCGATCAACGAGCAGGTGGCGCGGCGCCTTTGGATAATCGAGCCCGGCCAGGTGCGAATCCGGGAGTAAGGAGGGCACCATCCGAACTGGCATAGGAGCGGGCATGGCATTGACCCGGGAGTTCAAGGAAACCATCGTCGCGCGCGCGCGGCGCGACGCCAAGTTCCGCGACGCGATGTTCGCGGAAGCGATCAACGCCTATCTGGCCGGGGATACGCAAACTGGCAAGGCGATGCTGCGCGACCTGGTGAACGCGACCATCGGCTTCGAGGCTCTGTCGGCCGAAGTGCGCAAACCCTCCAAGAGCCTGCATCGCATGCTCGCCGCGCGCGGCAATCCCGGCACCGAGAACTTTTTCGGCATCGTAAAGGCGCTGCAGAAGAAGACCCGCACGAGGCTGCGCGTTGCCGCACAAGCCGGCTAAAGAGCGACAAGAAGGCGACGCACCGGCAGCAAGGACAAAGACCCCGCTTCGGCGGGGTTTTTGTTTTGCGTAGGCGGCCAAGGGACAAAAGAGCACGCGGTTGCGACTATAGTCAATGCGGCGACCGCGGCATACAGTCGATGGGCTACAGCGTCATTCCAACCGGCAAGTCAGAAAGGCCCGAAATGCAACCTCAACTCTTCGATCTCTATCGCAGCGGCATGAAGACGGCGGCCGAGTTCGCCAGGACGTCTCTCGAAAATACGGTGCGCCTGCAGCAGAAGCAGCTCGACATGATGCGCAACATCCTCGACGAGAGCTCGCGCTCCACCGATCGCCTGGGTCAGGCGC
>DASQIG010000368.1:0-17092 GCA_035631735.1 Burkholderiales bacterium
ATGCCGCGCGTGCGGCCGCACTACGCGGTCAAGGCCAATCCGGATCGGCGCGTGCTGAAAGTGCTGATCCAGGAGGGCTGCGGCTTCGAGATCGCCTCCACCGCCGAACTCGATCTGCTGCTCGGCCTGGGCGTGCCGGCAGCGGAGATCTTCTACTCGAACCCCGTCAAGTCCCGCGAGTCGATCGGCTACGCGGCTTCAAAGGGCGTGGAATGGTTCGTTATCGACAGCCTCGACGAGCTGCGCCGCGTGTTCGAGGTCAAGTCCGATGCGAAGCACTATTTGCGGATCGCCGCGCCCAATATCGGCAGCGACTGGCCGCTCTCCGGCAAGTTCGGCGCCGGCGCGACCGACGCCCGTGAAATCGTCGCGGCGGCCGCCAAGATGGGGGCCGATCTGGGCGGGGTGACGTTCCACGTCGGCTCGCAGTGCCGCAATCCGGAAAACTGGCGCGTCGCACTCGAGAAGGCGCGCAATTTGTTCGAGCAGATGACGAAGGCCGGACTCAGGCCGCGGCTGCTGAACATCGGCGGCGGCTTCCCCGTGAGGCATGTGAAGCCCATCCCCTCGATCGAGACCATTGGCGTAATCGTCAACGAATGCCTGAAGGCCTTCCCGGAAGACACCCAGGTGATCGCCGAGCCCGGGCGCTACCTCGTGTCCGACGCCGGTTACTTCGTATGCCGGGTGCTCGGCACCGCCATGCGCGCCGGCAAGCGCTGGATGCACTGGGACGCCGGCCTGTTTGGCGGCGTGATCGAAGCCGCCGAAGGGCTGAAGTACCGCATTCGCACCGACCGAGCGGGGCCGGATGTGCCTTGGACCGTGGGCGGGCCGACTTGCGACTCGGTAGACGTGGTGATGCGGGAGGAGCCGCTGCCGTCCGACCTGCAGGAAGGCGACTTCATCTATCTCCGCAACGCGGGCGCGTACACCACCGCCTACGCGAGCCAGTTCAACGGCTTCCCGCTGCCCGAGGTGCGGGTGTTCGAATCTAAGCAGTAGGCTCGTAGAGGACGAAGTCGAACTTCGTCCCATCGGGCGCAGCGTGGCGCTCGCGTTGCGTTTCGCGCCAGCGCGAGCGATCGTACGGCGGGAACCAGGTGTCGCCTTCGTAGTCCCGGTGAATCTCGGTCATCACGAGGCCCGCGGCGAGCGGCAGTGCCTCGGCGAAGAGTTCTCTGCCGCCGATTACGAACACGATCGGCTCCGCGGCGCACAAGGCGAGCGCGGCGTCGAAAGAGTTTGCAACCGCCGCCCCGGGTGCTTCGTAACCGGGGGTGCGCGTGACCACGATATGCTCTCTTCCCGGGAGCAGCCCGCCCAGCGACTCCCACGTACGGCGTCCCATGATGATTGGGTGGCCCAGCGTCAGGCGCTTGAAGTGCTTAAGGTCTTCAGCGAGATGCCAGGGCAGGCGGCCATCGCGGCCGATGACGCCGTTCGCCGCGATGGCGGCAACGAGATAGATCCGCGGGTGGTTTTCCTTCGACATCGGATAGAAATTTTGCTGGAATTATAATTAGATGCAGCATCGAAGCCTGTTTGCTGCGGCGCTCGTCGCGCTCGCGGCATGCGCCGCGCTGGAGATGCCGACCTCGTCCCTCCAGGCGGTAGACGCGCTCGTGCGCGAAGCTCTGGACAGCGCGCGCTCCTCACCGGCGCAACAAAAGGCGAGCCTGCAGCGGGCCGAGCAGGCGTTCGGGCGCGACGCTACGGCGCTCAACCGACTGCGTCTGGCGCTGCTCTTGGCCACCCTGGCCCCAGCGCTTCGCGATGACGCCCGCGCAGCCGAGCTCCTCGAACCGATCGCGGACCCGGGTGCTCCGGGCGTTGGGCGCTTTGCTGCCCTCCTTGCCGGGCAGGTCGGCGAGCGCGCCCGCATGGCACGGGAGCGCGAGCGCGCCGACCGGGAGCGCGACAAGCGCGAGGAGGCACTGCGCCAGCAGCTCGAAGCGCTGCGCGCCATCGAGCGCGGCATCCAGGAGCGCGAAGAAAAGTTGCGCCGCTCCGACAAGTGATCAGGCGGTGCGGAAGGCCCAGCGCCTGCTCAGCGCGACGATGAGCGCGCCGGCGAGCGCGAAGGCCCCAAGCACGTAGAAGCCTGCAACGATGCCGTAGCGGTCGGCGAGAAACCCCATCAGCAGCGGCGTGCTGAGGTGCGACACGCTCCAGCCCAGGCCGCCCAACGCCAGCGCGGAGCCGCGCTCCGCGCTCGTGCTGACCTCGGAAATAGTGATCTGAAAGTAAAGCGTCATCGCGGCCGTGGCGGCACCCACCACGAGCATCCAGAAGCCGATCGGCGCGACATGGTTCACCGTCGGTACCAGCCCGACGGCGGCCGCGACTGCCACCCCGCACACCACCGGCCAAAGCGTCTGCGGTCCGCTGCGCACGAACCGTGCGGCGAGCAGGCTCGCGAATATTGAGCCTACCGCGCGCAGGCTGAGCAGCATTCCCGAGGTGCCTGCGGCGTGGCCGAATTGCGCGAGCAGCAGCGGATAGAACGACATCGTCAGAGAGAACGGCAACGCCGACAGATAGGCGCACAGCATCGTGTACCCCATGATCCGCCGCCGCAGGAGCGGCAGATAGCCGGCGAGCGGATGGTGCGTCGCGGTCGGGCGCCGCGCCGGCTTGGCCGGCGTCGCCACGCCGGCCGCGAGCGATACGAGGCCGATAGCCGCCAGCGCGGCGAAGGTCGCCGCGAAGCCGAATGCCGCGAGGACGAAGCCGCAGAGCACGGTACCGATGATCTGGCCGAAATTCGTCACCGCGTTCAGCCGGCCAAGCTGCACGCCGCGCTGCCCCGGCAGCTCGCTCGCCATCGCCCAGGTTGCCGGCCAGAATGCTGCCCTGGACAGGATGAGCGCGACCTGCCCGAGCATCAGCATCCAAAAGCCCTGAGCGATGATCAGCCACAGGCCCGCTACCACCTGCGCACAGCAGGATCCGAGCATGATGCGACGGCCGCCGATGCGGTCGGTGTACGCGCCGCCCACCAGGTTGAACGGCGCCTGCGCGAGCACCGGGGCCGCGAACAAAACCCCGATCTGGGCGTTTGACAGCCCTTGCGCCTGCGCATACAGCGGTACCGCGAGCCAAGTCATGCCAAGCCCGAAGTTCCATGCGGCGGACGCTACGAAGAAGGCGGCGTGCTGCACGACCCATTATGCGGGCCGCATACCTGGGGCGCGGCTCGCGTTTCGAGGAACCCTGGTGCGGATGGTGCTAGCGCTAGCCGGAGCGCTCTCCGTGCTGCAGGCGGAGGCCGCCTGCCTCGCCCGCTCGGGCCCCCAGACGGTAGCCTTGGTGGAGCTCTACACCTCCGAGGGCTGCAGCAGCTGCCCGCCGGCTGACCGCTGGCTCTCGGGTCTCGCCGAGCGCTATTCGCCCGGGCAGGTGGTGCCCCTTGCGCTGCATGTGGACTACTGGGACTACATCGGTTGGAAGGACCCCTATGCCAAGCGCGAGCTCTCGCAGCGCCAGCGGCGACTGTCGCAGCTGCAGCGCGCCGCGCTTGTCTATACCCCGCAAGTGCTGCTGCAGGGCGTCGATTTCCGGCAGTGGGACGGCGCCGAATTCGATCGCGCAGTCGCGCGCATCAATCGGCAGCCGGCGCGCGCGTCGCTCGAGCTTGAAATTACCGACATTAGGGCCGCCGCCCTAGCCTTGCGGGCCTCCGCCGCGGTTTCCGAGCCGGTGAACCGGCCAGATGCTGCGCTCTACGTCGCCGCTTACGAGAACCGCCCGGAAAGTCGGATAACAGCCGGCGAGAACCCCGGCCGCGTCCAGCATCCAGATTACCTGGTGCTCGAATGGCGCGGGCCGTATGCGCTCGGCAAGCGGGAGCTCGAGCTTGCGCTGTTGCCCAAGGCCCAGAGTGCGGACTCGGGTGTCGTGGCCTTCGTGCAGAATCGGCGCACCGGAGAGGTGCTCCAGGTGCTTTCGCTCGCCGCCTGCACGCCTAGCGGCTTTTAAACCGCCCCGGCTCCAAAGCCGGTTTTCCTTTATATTCGCGCCGGTACGCCCGCCGGGGGGGTGGGGGGCTCACAGGAGCGTCCATGCAAGCGACGCAAATTCGCCAGAAGGACGGCGTCTTTTACTTCGTCAGCTACCGCGCCAAGGACCTGATGGCGAAGGTGCGCTTCATCAGCCGTTTCTACGGCGAGGGCGAAGAAATTGCCCCCTCGCGCGTGGCGCAGGACGACGACATCGCGCAGTTCATCGCCCGGATCGAGCGCAACGACGAGGCGTTCCAGCGCTCGCTGTCGCGCTCCAAGGTGAAGCAGCTCAAGAATTTCTATGAAACCGCGGTTTCGCAGCCGCCGATTCCGGGCACGGTGCTGCTATTTACCTCGGAGCGGCTTACGTTCCGTCCCAGCGGCGACGGTGCCGGCGGCACGGTTACCGAGCCATCGTCAAAGTACCTGATCATCGACGGCCAGCATCGGCTCGCGGCGCTGCATTTCTACATGCAGGAGCGCCCCGACGACGCGGCGACGATCAGCGTCCCTTGCATCATCTTCGATGGGCGCAGCGAGGACTTCGCCACCGAGATGTTCGTCATCATCAACTCGACGCCGACGCGCATCAACAAGAGTCACCTGGTCGACCTGTACGACCGCGTGTCCTTCGCCGCGCCGGACCGCAAGTTCGCCGCACGGCTGGTGGAGAAGCTTTACAGCGAGGGCGACAGCCCGTTGCGCTACCGCATCAACCGCCTGGGTGGCCGCAGCCAGCGCGACAAGTGGGTGCTGCAGGCGGAGCTGTTCAACGAACTGCACCGCTGGGTGCGCGGGCGCTGGCGCTCCATCCAGCTCGCGGGCGGCAGCTCGAAGGAAGTGCCGCGCTATTACGGCCTCATCCGCGACTTCTTCAAGGCGGCGCGCGCCGTATTCGGCGAGGCCGTGTGGGGCAAGGAAAACTACATGGTCACCAAGCCCGTGACCATCAAGGCGATGGTGCGCGTATGCGCGGACCTTGGGCGCGACGACGCGGAGCCCGAAGCCGGGCGCGTCGCGCGCTGGGAAAGCCGCCTTGCCCCCTGGTCGGAGATGGCGAAGCAGTTCCGCGAAGAAGGCTTCTACGAGCGCTTCCCGGCCAAGGGGGAAGTGGAGCGCGTGGCGCGCATTCACCGGGACCTCGCCCGCGCCGCCGGAATCGAAAGCGCCAAGCCTCGCCAATAGCTCGCCTGCGCCGCTAGATCACGCCTTCGGCACCTAGCTGCTCGATCTCGTCCTGCGCGTAGCCGAGCTCGGCGAGTAGCGCGCGCGTATGCTCGCCGAGCGCCGGTACGGGCCCCATCCTGGGCTCAAACGCCGACAGGTTGAATGGCGGCTTTAGCGCGTCGATTGACCCGACAGGCGAGGGCACGCTCGCCCAGCGGCCGCGGGCAGCGAGCTGCGCATGGCGCCAGAAATCTTCCATGCTGTTTAGGCGTGCATTCGCGATGTCCGCGGCATCGAGCCTCTCGATCAGCTCGCTGGCCGTAAGCTTACGGAAGACGGCGTCGATTTCGGCATGCAAGGCTTCGCGGTTTGCGAGGCGCGCCGGTCCGGTTGCGAATCGCGGTTGCACGGCGAGCGCCTTGTTGCCGAGCACCTGCTCGCAAAAGCGCCCGAATTCGCGCTCGTTCTGCACGCTGAGAAACACGGCGCCGCCATCGCCGGCCTGAAACGGACCATAGGGCGCAATGGTCGCGTGATGCGCGCCCGAGCGCGGTGGAGCTGTCCCGCCATAGGCGGTGAAATAGGCAGGAAATCCCATCCACTCGCCGAGCGCCTCGAACATCGTGATGTCGATGGTGGCGCCCTCGCCGGAACGGGTGCGGCGCAGCAGCGCAGCCAGGATGGCCGAAAACGCGTACATGCCGGCGGCGATGTCGGCGACGGGAATGCCTGCCTTGCACGGCGTGTCGTCGGTGCCGGTGACGGAGAGAAGGCCGGCCTCGCACTGCACCAGGAGATCGTAGGCCTTCTTGCCCGCGTAAGGCCCGCTCGGCCCGTAGCCGGAGATGCCGCACCAGATGAGCGACGGCTTGCGCTCGCGCAGCGCTGCGGCGCCGAGTCCCAAGCGCTCAACCGCACCAGGCGCGAGATTCTGGACGAATACGTCGGCTCCCTCGAGGAGCTTGTGGAGCACAGGTTTGGCCGCCGGGTGCTTCACATCGAGTGTCAGGCTCTCCTTCGAGCGGTTGGTCCAGACGAAGTGCGACGATTGGCCTTTCACCGTGCGGTCGTACGCTCGCGCCGCGTCGCCGCCTTCGGGGCGCTCGATCTTGATGACACGCGCGCCGAGCTCCGCGAGCTGGCGCGTAGCGAACGGGCCGGCAATCACCTGCTCGAGCGCCACCACCTTGATCCCTTCGAGCGGCCTCACGCGAACTCGACGGTCAGGCCGGGGAGCGGCAGCCCGGCGATGCGCGTCCTCCATACCTCGCCAGCCGCCACGGGATGGGCATCCGTGATGACGCCCGTGGTGACGATTTCCCCGGCGACGAGCCCCGGCGCGCCGGTTTGCTTCGCCAGCACGCCTACCAGATGCGCGAGGGCCGAGAGCGGGCTGCCAAGGACGTTCGCGCCGACGCCGCGGTCTATGCCCACGTCGCCACGGAAAAGCTCCACCTCCACCAGCGGCAGCAGCCGCTCGGCGTCGTTCGGCACCGGCGCCGGCGTGCCGACGATCAGGCGGCCGTGCAGGCCGTTGGCCGCCGTCGAATCGGCGAGCTTGAGTTTCCATTGCGGATGGTGGCACTGCACGATCTCCACCGCATGCGCCATCCATTCGATGCAGTCGAGGAGCGCGCCACCCGCAGGTGCGGCACGCAGCCCGAAGCAGATTTCGGGCTCGATGCGCGGATTGACCAGTCCAGCCAGCGGCACGCGTGCCCGGTTGTCAACGGCGCGGATCAGCGTGCGGTCGTAGACCGTTCCCCAGATGGGCTCGTAGACGCCGTATCGCGGCCAGATCGTGCGGTTGGTGAAGCCGATCTTGCGGCCGACGGGCCGCCACCCCGCGGCCACGCGATGCTCGTGCAGCGCCCGCGCCGCCTCGTAGCCGTCGTCGGCGGTCAGGCCGGGGTAGCGCTCGCTGAAAGGCACGGTTTCGCGCGGCGCTTCATGCAGCGATATCAGCTCGCGAGCCAACATCACGGCGATTGTAGTGCCTGGTTGCGCAGCACCCGGGACGCGTGCCACATTAGCCGCTCATGGACCCCGCCCTCGCCTGGGCAATCGTCGCGCTGGTACTGGTCATCGCCGAACTGCTCACCGGGACGTTTTATCTCCTCATGCTGGCGGTGGCGGCCTTCGGCGCGGCCGCTGCCGCGTACGTCGGCCAGCCGTTCCCCGCGCAATCCATCGTCGCCGCATTGCTCGGGGCAGGCGGCTGCTATGGGGTGCATGTCTATCGAGCAAGGCTGAGCACCAAGCGCATGGCGCCGATCGACGCCGGAATGCCGGCGAGCTTCGAGAACTGGCTCGATCCTGGCTCGCGCCTGGCACGCGTACGCTACCGCGGTGCGAGCTGGGAGGCGCGGGTCGAGGGCAGCGAAGCGCTCGAGCCCGGCGCCATGCTGGTCGTCCTAGCCGCCGATGGCAACACGCTCAAGGTCGCCAAGAACCGCCCTGCCTGAGGGCGCTTCGGCGACGCACGCTCAAGGGGGGAACGCGATGTTCTGGAAGCTCGCCGCCGCCGTCATTGCCGCCATCGTTGCCGCGCAAGTCCCGGGGCTGCAGCACTACTGGGGCTGGGTGCTGCTGATCGGCGTCATCGTCGCCTTCGTCGTCGAGGGCGTGCGCATCGTGCCGCAGCAGAGCGCCTGGGTGGTCGAACGGCTGGGGCGCTTCGAGGGCACGCTCGAACCGGGACTGAATCTGATCATTCCCTTCTTCGACAAGGTCGCCTACGTGCACTCGCTCAAGGAAGTGCCGCTCGACGTGCCCGAGCAGGTCTGCATCACCAAGGACAACACCCAGCTCGGCGTCGACGGGATTCTCTACTACCAGGTGACCGATCCGCGGCTCGCTTCCTACGGCTCGTCGAACTACGTGTCCGCCATCAGCCAGCTCGCGCAGACCACGCTGCGCAGCGAGATCGGCAAGATGGAGCTCGACAAGACTTTCGAGTCGCGCGAGGAGATCAACCGCCAGATCGTGCACGCGCTCGACGAGGCCGGCCGCAACTGGGGCATCAAGGTGCTGCGCTACGAGATCAAGAGCCTCACGCCGCCGGAATCGATCCTGCGTGCCATGCAGCAGCAGATTACGGCCGAGCGCGAGAAGCGCGCGCTGATCGCGAAATCGGAGGGCGAGCGCCAGCAGGAGATCAACCTCGCCGATGGCAAGAAGCAGGCCGCGGTGCTCGAGTCCGAGGGCGAAAAGCAGGCCGCAATCAATCGCGCGCAAGGTGAGGCCACCGCGATCCGCGTCATTGCGGAGGCGACCGCGGCCGGCGTGCGTGCGGTCGCCGAAGTGATCGCAGATAAAGGCGGGCTCGAGGCGGCGAACCTCAAGGTGGCGCAGCAATACGTGGATGCCTTCGGCCTGCTAGCCAGTAAGTCCAACACCATGATCATCCCGGCGAACGCCGGCGATGTCGCCGGATTCGTCGCGACCGCGATGAGCGTGCTCGACAGAGTGCGCGCCGCGCCCGGGGCGGCGCGCAGCTAATCCGGCGAGCGCCGGTGCAGGCCGAATAGCACGGCGAACGCGACGCCGACCCAGAAATGCGTCTGCGAAGCAAAGGCGCGCAGCGCCTCGCTTCCCGAGTAGTAGAGCGCGTAGCCGCTGGCGATAAGCCACAGGGAGGCGGCGAGCAGCGCCGCGCCGGAGGTCCGGTTGGCGCGCGCTTTCCAGCCGCAGGGTACGTGCCGCGCGAGCAGCGCGCCGAGCAGCAGCATGCCTGCCATGGCGGCGGCGCCGTGGATCTTCATCAGCAGCGCACGTTGCAGATCCAGTTCCCAAAGGAGGCCGCTGCCGACGAGCGCCAGCAGGGTCGCGTAAATCAGCATCCGCATGACCGGGTGCTGTCGATTGCGCTCAGCCATCCGCGCCGAGCACAAACGCATGCGCGCAGAATCGGGCGGCCAGCTGCTGCGCATGCTCCGGGTCAAGGAGGCAGGGCTTCGTCAGTGCATCGGCGGTCATGCAATCCGCGGCGACCACCGTTACGCCGGCCGCGCGCGGTGCGCGCGGTACTCGCCGCGGGTCAACCAGCAGCGCGGCGCCGGAAGTCGCGACGGCCGCATCTCTTACCCGGCCGATGTGCACCAGCCTGTCGGGACACTGCGGTGGACGCACATACAGGTCTTCGAATGCTTCCCCGAAGACGCGCAGATCGCCGCCGGCGTTGACGGCGCCGGCCCGAACCCCCGCGAGTTGCAGCGCCTCTACCGCGCGATCCACGGCGAAGCCCTTGGCAATGCCGTCCAGCGCATAGTCGCAGGCGGCGCAATCGAACAAGCCATCGGTTGCGAGCCGGATCTCTTCGGCCCGCTGCAGCACCCGGCGCGTCCACGGATCGAGGACGAATCTGCGCCCCGCGCGCAGTCGCGCGATATCGCTCGTGCTCTCCTGCGCGCTCATCGCACGGTGCACGCGCTCGATCGCGGCGAAGGCACGCTGGATCGCGCGCTGCGTCTCGCCGTCCGCCGGCACGCGGATCTCGACCAGCGTGCCGAGAAGCGGCCGCGCGCGGCTAACGCTGCCGCAGCTCGCTTTCATAGAGCTTGAGCAGGCGCTTCACGCCGTCGGTGATGTGCCGGCAGGAGAGCGTCGCGCCGCTGATGTTGCGGATGTCGCGATCGAGCTGCAGCGGGTCGGCGGCGCTCTTGCCGGCGAACTGCGCACGCCAGGTCGCATCGCGTACTTCGCCACCGTGCGATTCGCGGTATTCGAGGATCTCGATGCGGCGCACGTGGCCCTGGGTGTCTATTCCTACCGCGTAGGTAATGAGCTCGTGCTTGCCGAGGACGTCGTCGATGATGAACCACCCGCCCGGCGCAGCCCGCCAGACGCGCTCGCGTCGCGGGATGTCCAGCGGGGTGAACTTCGCGCCGGGAAATATTGCTTGCTGGGCCTGCTCCACGCCGAGATAGACCGTGGCGTGCGCCGCCGGCATCGAGATGGCGAGCGGCGCCGCGATGAACGCAGGCCAGCGAGCGCTCAAAACTCGAATCCCAGTCTCATGCGCAGCTCGTTACGCTCGTGGTGCTCACCATAGAAGCGCCCGCCGACGATGTCTGTGCTGGCGTGATCGTTATAGGCCTTGGCGTTCCTGAGCTGGGTGAGGAAGGTTGCGGTGATCCACCACTTTCGCGCCGCGTAGTGCAGCGAGGGCCCGAGGAAGTTGGCGGCATAGACGCGTTTATCAGCCGAGAAACCACGGCCTGCATAGCCGCGATGATGGCGATATTCGAGGCCGGCATGCCAGCGCGGCGCGAACTGGTAGGCAAGTCCGCTGGTGAGCTCGAGCTCGCCTTCGTTCTCCCACTCGCCGTGGAAACGCTCCTTTTCGGCCGCCGCGGTGAAGTTCGCCGCCCAGACCAGGCGATCGTCGAGAAAATTCTTCTGCAGGATGAGCTTGCTCTCGAGCTCGCGCTGATCGGGGCCCCACGTCGGCTCGATATAAAGCGCGAGGCCGATCGGATCCTTGTACGGGCTGAGCACCCGATAGATCCATTCGCTGGAGAAGGATTGGAAGAACGTGCGGCTGTAGCGCGCGTCCGGGTCGGCGGCGTCGGGCACGAACGCGCCCGGGCCGGTCGTACCGTCGGGGCGGTTGTGAAGCGCGCTCACATGGTCGTAGTTAAGGTAAAGCCCCGTCTGCAGCCGATCGGTGATGCCGTATTCGATCTCAGTGCGCGCCTGCCACAGGTCGTAATCGCCGCGCGCTTGGCCATGTCGGAGGGTGAGCCACTGCTCGACTTCGCGTTCGCCGCGAGGGTGCGTGTCGGTCGTATAGATGTAGCCGAAGGGTGATTCACCGCCGATCGCGGGCGCCGTCATGCACAACGCGATGGCTGCTACTGCGAATTTGGACAATGACAAGGCCAGTTTCCTCTTTTGTGTTTCGGGGGCTGGCTTGCAGCGCGGCGCGCTGCGGGCTGGCGCAGCGTTGAGTTAGGCGCGGGCCGAACGCATCTTCGCCGCCGACCGCACCTTCAGTGCCGAAAGCCCGAGCCACGCGGCTGGGATGAGCACCAGGGCGTAGGTGAGCAGTGCGCCGTATTCACCCTCGGGACCATACGGCTCGGTCCTGAGATGCCAGTACGCATTGTCGAGCGGCAGCAGGTTCGCCTCGGTCGCCTCGTGGAACGAATAGATGAGGAGCTGCACCGCGAAGAGCAGCAGGAAAACGGACGTCACCCGGAAGAAAAGCGCCAGATCGACACGGTGGCCGTAGCGAGACCACGCCCAAGCGAGCGCTGCGGCAAGCGCCAGTCCGGCGATCGCGCCCCAGACGAACAGCACGGTTTCCGTCTGCCGGAATAGCGAGGCGGTGATGAACGCAGTCTCCATGCCCTCGCGGGTAATCATCAGCACAACAAAGGCGAAGACACCCAACCAGGCGGCGCCGCCCGGCCGCTGCGCCGCCGCTTCCAGGCGATCGCCGATGTGGCGGCGCATCTGCTTCGCGGCGTGCAGCATGTAGACGACCATCGAGACAACCAGCACGGCAGCGATGAGCGCGAGCAGGCTTTCCCATTTCGGCAGCACCGCCACTTCGGCGAGCCAGACGCCGAGCACCACCGAGGCGAGCACGGCGGCGCCCGTGCCCCAGGTGACCGCGGAAAGGAGCGCAGCGCGGCCGGTCTTGCGCAGATATGCGACGGCGATCGCCACGATCAGGAACATTTCGATGCCTTCGCGCAGCGTGACGAGCAGGATTTGGCCCATGGGTGCCTAAGCAGTGAGGATCAGCTTGCCGTTCCGTGTGACGCGCAGCCGGTATTCGCGCCCGTTATGCGTGATGACCAGTTCCTTGCGCGTGCCGAGCAGCGCTTGACTCGGAACTTTCGCAGGCACCGGAGAAGGCTGCGCCGCTGCGGCGGACTTGGTCATGACTAGGGACGATAATAGTTCTCACTATATTCGTCAATGGTTCTCAGGCACTGTTTCATATCACGGAACAGTGACTTATTTGTTAGTGAATGCTAGCTAGTGGCGTGGTTTCATGGCATTAAGTGATAATTCCTCTCAATCAGGAGACCGAACACTTGTAAGAGCCCCGATGAAGGAATCGCGCATTGCGAGACCGTGAAGGATTACGTCTCGCGCGACCTCCTCAGGGAAATCCTCGAGGGCGAGGAACAGCACATCGACTGGCTCGAGACGCAGTCGGCGGCCGGCGGTGCTTCCTAGACGACGCGCGTTTTGACCGGCTGGCCCGCGAAGTGCAGCCGGAGATTCTCGATCTGCAGATCGCCCATCGCCTTGCGCGTCTCAAGGGTGGCGCTTCCGACATGCGGAAAGAGCACCGCGTTCTCGAGCGCTAGGAACTCCGGCGGCACGCGCGGCTCGTCGACGAATACGTCGAGGCCTGCGCCGGCAATACGTTTCTCCTGTAGATAACGCAGCAATACCGGCTCGTCGATCACGCTGCCGCGCGCGATGTTGACCACGTAGCCCTTCGGGCCGAGCGCGTCGAGCACCCGCGCATCGACGAGCTTGGTCGTCTCCGGGCCGCCGGGCGTCACGACCAGCAGCACATCGCTATTCTTCGCGAGCGTCGCCGGGTCGGGATCGTAGGGATAGGGCGCGTCCTTGCGCCGCCGGTTGTGGTAGCGGATTTTCATGCCGCAGGCCATCGCCCGCTTCGCGATCGCCTCGCCGATGCGCCCCAAACCGAGCACGCCGAGCGTCTTGCCGCCGATATCGGTCGTCAGTGGGTAAGGTCCACGCGAGGCCCAGTTGCCGGCGCGCAGGTACTGCTCCGCCTGCGGGAACTTGCGCACCGTATTCATGATGAGCGCGAGCGCAGTGTCCGCCACCGTTTCGTTCAGCACCTCGGGCGTGTTGGTGACGATGACGCCGCGCTTGCTGGCATCGTCGAGGTTGATCGCGTCGACGCCGACGCCGAAGTTGGCGATGATTTCCAGCTTCGGCAGCGCGTCCATGAACTTGCCGTCGACCGGCATGGGACCGAACGTCGCCAGGCCGCGCACGCGTGCCGCATGCTGCTTGAGGAACGCATTGCGCTCGGGCGCCTCGTGCAGCAGGTGGGCGGTGAACTCGGCTTGCAGCGTCGCCATGGTTTCGGCATGGCCGCGGGCGGTGATGATGATTTCAGGCTTCACGAGCGTTTGAATTTCTGGGCG
The DNA here is from genome assembly GCA_035631735.1 of Burkholderiales bacterium. GTDB lineage: Bacteria > Pseudomonadota > Gammaproteobacteria > Burkholderiales > SG8-39 > SCGC-AG-212-J23. The sequence continues at coordinate 13,322 of DASQIG010000368.1, forward strand.
AGCGCCTCGGCACCGCGCGCGAGAATACCAACATCCGCGCCCACGGCGACGAACAGCGCGCCGCATTCCAGCCAGTGGCGCGCGTCGTCTTCGCTGGGCGTGAGGATGCCGGGTGCCTTGCCGGCCTTGCGGATGCGCCGCACCGCCTCGTCGATGACCGGCTTCACCCTGGGATTGGCGATCTCGCCCGGGTGACCGAGCGAGGCGTGCAAGTCCGCCGGACCGATAAACACGCCATCGACGCCTTCGGTCGCGCAAATGGCTTCGATGTTGTCGAGTGCGGACTGGGTTTCAACCTGCACCAGCACGCAGATTTCCTCATGTGCGCGGCGCGCGTAATCCTGGATGCGGCCGAAGCGCGTCGCGCGTGTCGTGCCGGCAACGCCGCGCGCGCCCTGCGGGGGATAACGCGTGAACGACACTGCCGAGCGCGCTTCTGCGGCGCTCGAGACGTAAGGCACGAGGAGCGATTGCGCGCCCACGTCGAGGACCCGCTTGATGCTTACCATGTCGTTCCACGGGACGCGCACCACCGGATGCGTCGCGTAGGGCGCCGCGGCCTGCAGCTGCGCGAGCAGGCTCTCGAGATCGTTGGGCGAGTGCTCCATGTCGAGCAGCAGCCAGTCGAAGCCGGCACCGGCGATCACTTCCACGCTGTAGTTGGAGGACAGGCTCGACCACAGGCCGATCTGCGTCGCGCCGCGCGCGAGCGCGCGCTTGAAGCCGTTGCGCGGCAGCTCCATCCGCCTAGTGGATTTCCGGCTCGGCGATCGCCGCCGTGCCTTCGAGGAAATCGAAGTCGCAGCCCTCGTCCGCCTGCTTGATGTGGCGCGAGAAGAGCGCGCCGTAGCCGCGCGGAAACTTCGCCTGCGGCGCCCGCCACGCGCTGTTGCGGCGTGCGAGCTCGGCCGCGTCGACTCTCAAGTTGAGCTCGCGCTTCTCGACGTCGAGCTCGATCAGGTCGCCGCTCGTGACGAGCGCGAGCGGTCCGCCGACATAGGATTCCGGCGCCACGTGCAGCACGCAGGTGCCATAGCTCGTGCCGCTCATGCGCGCGTCCGAGATCCGCACCATGTCGCGCACGCCTTGCTTCAGCAGCTTCTTCGGCAACGGCAGCATGCCCCACTCCGGCATGCCGGGACCGCCCAGCGGGCCCGCGTTGCGCAGCACCAGCACCGAGTCAGCGTCGACCTCCAGATCGTCGCGGTCGATGCGTGCGGCCATGTCGTTGTAGTCATCGAAGACCAGGGCGCGGCCGGTGTGCCGCAGCAGCCGCGGCGTTGCCGCCGCCGCCTTGATCACGGCGCCGCGGGGCGCAAGGCTGCCGTGGAGCACGACGAGCCCGCCGGAGCTCTTCAGTGGCCGCGAGCGCGGTCGGATCACGTCGTCGTTATAGACGCGCGCACCCTCGAGGTTCTGGCCGAGCGTCCTGCCGCTTACCGTGCGGCAATCGAGCTGCAGCAGATCCTCGAGCTCCGCCAGCAGCGCCCGCAAGCCGCCGGCATAGTAGAAGTCTTCCATCAGGTAGCGATCGCCCGATGGGCGCACATTGGCGAGCAGCGGCACCTTCGAGGAGAACTCGTTGAAGCGCTCCAGCGGCAGTTTGATGCCGGCGCGCCCCGCCATGGCGATGAGGTGAATGATGGCGTTGGTCGAGCCGCCCATCGCGAGGAGCGTCACCAGCGCGTTGTCGAACGACTTCGCATCGAGGATGTCGCGCGGCTTGAGGTCCTCCCACACCATGTCGACGATGCGCTTGCCGGTGAGCGTAGCCATCTTCGAGTGGTTGGAGTCCGGCGCCGGAATCGAGGAGGCGCCGGGCAGCGTAAGCCCGAGCGCCTCGGCGAGGGACATCATCGTGGCGGCGGTCCCCATGGTCATGCACGTGCCGGGCGAGCGCGCGATGCCGTCCTCGATCTCCTGCCAGTCTTTCTCCGTGATGTTGCCGGCGCGCAGCTCCGCCCAGTACTTCCAAGTGTCGGAGCCCGAGCCGAGCGTCTGGCTGCGCCAGTGTCCGGTCAGCATCGGCCCCGCGGGCAGGTAGATCGCCGGCAGGTTCATGCTGGTCGCGCCCATGATGAGCGCCGGCGTCGTCTTGTCGCAGCCGCCCATCAGCACCGCGCCATCGGCTGGATACGAGCGCAACAGCTCCTCGGTCTCCATGGCGAGCAGGTTGCGATACATCATGGTGGTCGGCTTTTGCAGCTGTTCGCCGAGCGAGATGGCGGGCATTTCCATCGGGAAGCCCCCCGCCTGCCATACACCGCGCTTGATTTCCTCGGCGCGCTGCCTGAAATGCGTATGGCAGGTATTGGCGTCGGACCACGTGTTGATGATCGCGATGACGGGTTTGCCCGCGTAATCGCTGCGGTCGTAGCCCATCTGCGCGGTGCGCGAGCGGTGGCCGAAGGCCCGCAGGTCATGGGCGCCGTACCAGCGGTGGCTGCGCAGCTCTTCAGGCTTCTTGCGCATCAGTCGAACTTGGCGCCCGATTCCTTGACGACGCGCGCCCACCGCGCCTGCTGGTCGCGTAACCATGCGCCGAGGTGCTCCGGCGTGCCGCTGCGCACTTCGGTGCCCTGCTTTGCGAAGCGCTCCCGCATTTCGGCGGTAGCGAGAACGCGCCCGAGGTCCGCGTTTACCTTCGCTACCGTGTCGCGCGGCATGCCGGTCGGGCCGACCACGCCTTGGAACGAGCCGGTTTCAAAGCCAGGCAACCCCTGCTCGGCCACCGTCGGTGTGTCCGGCGCCGAGGGCACGCGCTGCGCGCTCGAAATCGCGAGCGCTCTCAATCGTCCGCCCTGCACCGTGGGCCATGTCGCGAGCATGCCGTTGAAAAGCACATCCGCCTGGCCCGCGGCGACCGCGGCCACCGCGTCGGAGCCGCCCTTGTATGGGATGTAAGTCCATTGCACGCCCATGCGCTGCGCGAATTCGATGCCGGCGAGGTGCGGCGCGCCGCCGATGCCGGAAATGGCGAAGTTGAGCCTCCCGGGCTGCGACTTGGCGAGAGCAACGAGCTCCTTGACGTCCTTTGCCGGCACGGATGGATGCACCGCGAGCACATGCGGCGAGTAAGACACCATGATGACCGGCGTGAAATCCTTCGATGGATTGAACGGCAGCTGCGGGTAGACGCTCGCGCTGATGACGAGGCCGCCCAGATCGGTGAGGAGCAGCGTGTAGCCGTCGGGCGGGCTCTTGGCGACGAAATCGGCGCCGACATTGCCATTCGCGCCGGGCTTGTTCTCCACAACGAGCGGCTGTCCCCATGCCTCGGAGAGCTTCGGTCCGAGCTGGCGCGCGAGGATGTCGGAGGTGCCGCCCGCAGCATAGGGCACGATGATGCGCACGGGTTTCGCAGGATAGGTTTGCGCCTGGCCGGCAGAAAAAACGAGCCAAGCCAGCGCCGCCGTCAGGGTTCGCATAGTTCTTAGTCTAAACTGCCGGCCTCGCCTGAGGAGAAAAGTGATGCCAATTGCTGTTTCGCGGCGTGGCGCTCGTCGCCGCCGCGATCGCGAGCTGCGCCCTGGCTGACTAATGGAAACGCTTTTCAAACCTGAACCGCTCAAGCGAGCCATCGAAGCGATCGTCGCCGCGGGCGGCAGCGAGCCTGCTGAGGCGCGCCTAGTCGCAGACAACCTGGTCACGGCCAATCTCCTCGGCCACGATTCGCACGGCGTCGGCATGATTCCGCGCTACATCGACGCCGTGCTCGAAGGCGGCCTCGCGCCCAATCAGCACGCCAGGGCGACGCTCGACACCGGCGCG